>JAITDV010000131.1 GCA_031282385.1 Planctomycetaceae bacterium
TATTCTTATTCCCCTCCTTCGGAGGGGTTAGGGGTGGTCTCGGAGGAGTTAAAGGCGGTTTTTTGTTGTAGGTTTTTTGTTGCGTTGATGTATTTTTAGGTTAGAGAAAAGGTCTAATACGGCTTTCATTCCATTGCCAAAAATTTAACTCAAAACACTAAATCCGCCGAAATATTACAAACTTTAAACTGTTCACACTTTAATTTCCTTTACCGCCGCCTGCTTACCTATCGGAAAGCAGGCTTTTACGCTCTTGAGTCACGCAATTGATAGTACGCGCAGTACATAGATCAATACAAGCAAAAGGATATAGTAGTTGACAGAAAGTGTGAACATTTTTTATAATGATTCCCCTTTCAGAGCGTTTGGTTGAGTGAGGTGTTCCCCGCCGTGTTGCGGAGGTTTGTTGTGTTCACGCGTTATTGCGTTGCAATAAAACGATGGAGTTCAATTGGTCACGGGAAAGCATAACTGTTACTGAGTCAGATAGGGAGTCGGATGAGAGCATAGTAGCATTGAAATCAGGTAATTCCGATGGAGCTAAGGCTCTTTGGTTGATGTTCTTTTTGCCGCTACATCAAGGATATCCGCTTGGAATACATCCACAATACGGAAGAAGCAGTACAAGGAATAGTCCGTTATCCATTGGATACGGGAGTTCCCTATTGCCGAAAGTCTCTGAATTGAGGCGAAAATTGGCTGACAAAGCCAAACGAGATTATAGTCAACGTCCATTCAAATCGTCTGAAGGGATGAGCAGGTATTCCCTAATTGAATTAGGTGTGATACGGCAGGCGACTCGTGAAAACTTGCGGTGAGTACATCAATGACTGCCGGATGGGGGAAAACTACATATCCGGTGGAAAGAGTGGTGAGGCGAAGTAAAGGCAAGGTATGAGGATACTGAGACACAGAAAGGAGAAATCCCGATACAGAGCAGCTCTAAACCTAAACCAATACAACCCTCATCTACTCTGCGCTAAAATTGTTGTTATCATTTTCGTATGGCGATGCCCTACGCTAATTATGTCGGGCTTTCAGCCCATTGACACGATTTTAGCTCAAAACAATTTTAAGCATTTCAGATAAAAAAACATTCCATTGAATAAATACACGTATTTTAAGTAACCGTCTGTTGATCCATGAACTAAAGGTAACTTCTAAAAACCTATTTTTTGGCAGAAATATCAAAATTTTAGGATTGACAAGTTTGGACAATAAATTTATTTTATCCACGAATTTGCACAAATTATTTAATTAGTGAAAATTCGCGGACAAAATGAGTTTTTAGAAGTTCCATATAACTACGATATAATCGAAAACGGCGTATTTATTGACAAAAAATATATAAATTGTCATGTTGTTTTTTATTTGCACATGACTATTAAATAACATAAATTATTATGACTATACGTGAATTATTGGAGTATCATGGTGTTTTGATCAATCCGTTTTCGGAAGAAGATGCTCAAAATGATACTATATTTAAGGCGTCTTGTATCAACACATCGTTTCATTCGGCGTGGGACAAAATTTACGGTAATCCCGCGGAACCGTCCACATCAATTGTTTTTGGTGAACGCGGTTCGGGTAAGACGGCGTTGCGGTTTCAAATTATTCAAAAAGTTTTGGAGTACAATTCCGATCATCCTGATTCAGGCGTACTTGTAATTGACTATTCTGATTTGAATCCGTTTATTGATCGTTTTCGGCAACGTTTCCCCAATGGGCGTAAAATACAAAAAGTTTTTGCCCGATGGGAATTGCGTGATCATCTTGATGCGATATTATCGCTTGGCGTAACGCAATTAATTGATCGAATTCTCGACGCTGGGCGTCAATCTCATCCGGCTGCAATAGATACCAAACCACTGCCGACCCAAAATCTCAACAAATTTCAAGTTCGTGATTTATTGTTGTTGTCGTCGTGTTATGACACTTCGCGTAATGAAACGCCGCTTACCAGATGGATTCGTTTATCAAAATTACTTCGATATTCAACATGGGTTTCGCGGGTCAAAGATGCGTGGGAATTTGGAGTTGGAGTGATTTGTTCGGTTGTGTTTGCGAGTTTGTGGTACAAGTTTTCGGGCGGTTTTGGGTTTGTTTTGAATCAATGGTTTTATTGTGTTGCGATTTTGTTTTGGGCGCCTTTTTTGCATAAGATGTCAACGCGTTTTTTGAAAGCGTGGTCAATTAAACATTCATTGAGGGTGTTGCCTCATTTGAAATCGGACTTACTCAAAATTTTGGTTAGGCTTAAAAAGGTTGATTTTAATGGAATGCCGTTTCCGGTTGATCGAGGTACGGATCATCGTTATCAGATGCTTGAGAAGTTGTTGGATATTGGTAGTACGCTTGGTTTGAAGGGTTTGATTGTGATAGTTGATCGGATTGACGAACCTCATTGGGTGAATGGTTCTCCGGAGTTGATGAAGTTAATTGTCTGGTCAATTCTGGACAATAAATTGCTCAAACATGAAAAAGTCGGTTTGAAATTGCTTTTGCCGGATCAACTTCTACCGTACATGGAACGTGAAAACAATGAGTTTCTGCAACGTGCAAGAATTGACAAGCAAAATCTTGTACGCTCGTTGGAATGGACGGGTGAGTCGTTATTTGATTTATTGAATTCGCGTATTGCCGCGTGTGCTGCTGATGGCAAGTCGCCTAAAATTACAGATTTTTTTAGTCCGGCAATTGATCGGAACAGACTTATTAACGCGTTTACAAAATTGCGGGTTCCGCGTCATTTGTTCAAATTTCTTTATACATTGTTTACACAACACGTTCACAGTTATTCGGAAACAGAACCGGTTTGGCAAATATCAGAAACAACTTTTGAAACTGCACTGGCACTATATATACGCAACCGAGATGCTGCAGAAAAAAATCTCGGAATAATTTAAGTTGTTACAAAGGAAAGTTAAAGTGTGAACAGTTTAAATTTTCACTATAACAACATCACTGAATAGTTAGTTGTCCCTGAAAAAGTCATTTTGTTGTTTTAATGGTGGCCAACTTGTTCGCGGCGAGTTCGTTTGAGCATCTGAATGGGGACTCCTTGTCAATTAATTTTGATAATAGACCTTTTCGCTAACCTGTAGGAGACCACCCCTGACCCCTCCGAATGAG
>JAITDV010000285.1 GCA_031282385.1 Planctomycetaceae bacterium
ACGAGACGAGACGCGTAAATTTGATTCGGAACGTAAATTTGTAAGAGAACGAAATTTTGATCGGAAATCAAATATTCATGATTCACAAGATAATGCTAATTTGCGCAACGAAAAAAAATACAGAAAAAACAAAAACGAAAAAGACAGCAAAGGGACAAACAAAAATAGAGAAACACGCAAAGAAGAACCACGTGAAGGAAAAAGATTTGATTCGCGTAGAATTAGCGGACGGAGTAGTAATTTGGCAAAGTCAGATCGCAAGTTTTCACACGGCAGCAAACACGGTGAGCATTATTCAAAAGATCGCGATCCGAAAAAAACGCGCAAAAGTAAACAACATGAAGAATGATTTTGAACTGTTCACATTTTAAATTTCGTTTACCTGTGTTTGTCAAATAATTGTGGAGTTGATATGAAAATATTGCTTGGGATTGATCCCGGATTGAATACGACTGGTTATGGAGTGATAGATGTTTCCGGCGGTAAGGTACGTTTGGTGGAAGCGGGAGTTGTTCGCAGTTCATCGAAGGTATTATCGTGCAAAGTCAAGGAAATATACGACGGAGTATGCGAAGTTGTAGAGTCGTTCCATCCGGATGCTTTAGCGTTGGAACAACTTTATTCGCATTATGATCGACCGACAACAGCGATCTTGATGGGTCATGCGCGTGGGTGTATTTGTCTTGCAGCGGCGCAAGTTGGTATAGATGTTTATTCTTACGCGGCAACTAAAGTCAAAAAAATATTAACCGGCAACGGACACGCAACAAAAGACCAAATCCAACGCGCAATAAAACTCGAACTAAATTTGACAACCGAACCGAATCCGCCAGATGTCGCGGATGCTCTGGCGATTGCAATTTGTCATTTTTATCATGGAAGGTTGAACGTTACCACAGCTAAAGAATTTATAAAAGGCGTCGATAAAAAATTTCCAATTGACAGTATAATCAGATAATTAATTCTAAGACAACAAAAATGTTGACTTGGAATAAGATTTGAATAAGATGTAGGCGAGGCGACAGCAAAGAACGGCGTTTTTTTGTAATGATAAAAATTTATTTTTGATTAGCTGGATTGCTTGAATTTTTGCGATATCTTTGGTGAATTGCATGTTATAATCGCTACAATGAAAATAATATTTAAATTTGCAGATCAAATCAACAGATAAATTTTGTCGCCAACTATCAATCATAGATTATGCGTGCTATAATCTGAAAAATTTCAGTTGAATTTTGTTCGCAAATTCGTAGAGCGTTATTTATTTTTGTTACAATATATTTGTTCGTACTATGATTTGCGTAACTCAAGAGTGTAGAAGCCTGCTTTACAATATGAATGAATTTAATGTGTGAACAGTTTAACATATACATCTGGTTTTACTGATTTGTACATTGAATAGTGTTTCGTTGAAATATAGGGTTGACGAAAATAGAACGTGTAACTGATCGTATAGATCATCCCAAAAAATCCGCAAAACGGCATCTGAAATAGATTCCGCAAAACAATCGTGTCAAGCAATATCAATGTTGCATTTTTTTTGGGACGGGCTATACTACAAATTAAGTGACTCAAGAGTGTAAAAGCCTGTTTTTCGATAGGTAAGCAGGCGACAATAAAGGTGATTTTAATGTGTGAACAGTTTAAACTTTTGACGCTCATTTTTTATTTCGTATAAATTGGAAGTTAAAATTTTTTAATAAAAGAGGGAAAGTAAAAAATGTTATCTAACATGCGTATTGGTAAAAAATTATTTATTGGTTTTGGTTTACTTGTTGTTCTGCTTATTTTGGTTGGTGGGGTGGGTTTTTTGTCTCTGCGGCAAGTTGATACTGAAACAGATGATATAGTGAATCAGATCAAAATATTCTCGCTTACTAACGTAATGCTATCCAGTACATACGAAGCTCAACTCGCTTCCAGTAAACACTCGATGTATAAAAACTCAAAATACCATAAAGAAGTAGAAGATCATGTTAAAGTAGTTCAAGAAGCAAGTGCCAATGCCCAAAATTTATTGCAAGGAGCTGATGTTATTGACAACCTTAAAAAAATCGCAGCTAGTGCAGGCGATTATAAAGATGCAGACTCGAGGTATGCAGATACTTTACTTAATTACAGCGAATTGTTGAAAAAACGCGGCGAAAATTACAAAATACTTCTTGCTTCTTTAAACAAGTTGATAGAGCAAGTCAAAAAACTCTCGGCAGAAAATGAACACAGTGTAGAAATAAATGGTAATGCGCAAAAATATGTTAGTCAAAAAATGCACGGTGAAATTCTTCTTGCAACAACTATTATCGGACAAACTCAAGGAATACGTATTGCTACACGCAATTATGAGTTGACAAGTGATTCAACGGAACATGAGAAGTTGCGCAACGAGATGAAGGATATTTTCGTTAATGTTACAAATGAAATGGCTTCGTTAAAGGCAATGTTGTCAATACCTGAAAATATTAAATTAGTAGAATTGTCGATTACGGCGTTAAAGGAGTGGTACGACATTAATAATGTTATGTTGAACGAGTTGTCGGAATTGAACAAAATTCAAAGCCAGCAGAATATGCGCGCTATGCAAATTAATGAGATAGCATCTAATATAATTAACAAAGTTGAAAGTCATACTAAAGATACGTCGAGTAAGGTTACGGATCTAATTATTTTTGTCAATATTGTGATTTGTGTAGTTTGTATTACGGCGGTTTTGATTGGTATTTTTTCAGGCTTCATTTTGACAAAAAATATTGTAACAGGAATAGGCGTAGCAACAGACGCAATGAAACAGATTGCACAAACGGGCGATTTGTCAGTTGAAATCAAATCCGAATATCTGAAACGCAAAGATGAAGTGGGTGATTTGTCAAATGCGTTGTCATTGATTGTTTCTGAATTTAGCAATGTTGAGAATCTTGCGAGGGAGCTTGCATCTGGTAATTGGTTGCAAAATATGAAGGTTCGCAGTGAACTTGATATGATGAATGCGAATCTTAATTCTATGCTTGATCAAGTAAATACTGCTCTTTTGAATACTGCAAACGCAATTGAACAAGTAGCGACAGGAGCTACGCAGGTCGCGACAGCAAGTGAGAGTTTGTCTCAAGGAGCAACTGAATCGGCGGCAAGTATCGAAGAGATCACTGCGTCAATGAATGAAATAGGCGGTCAAACTAATCGTAATGCACAAAATGCGAATGAAGCAAACAGGTTAGCAAAAGAGGCTAATGATGCAGCTGCTGTTGGGCAAGATATGATGAAAAAGATGATTGGATCAATGCAAATGATAACAAAGAATTCGCAAGACGTTCAGAAGGTTGTTAAGGTTATTGATGATATTTCGTTCCAGACAAATTTGCTTGCTCTTAACGCAGCGGTTGAGGCAGCGCGTGCGGGCGCGCATGGTAAAGGTTTTGCTGTTGTTGCAGAAGAAGTGAGGAACCTCGCATCAAGAAGCGCAAAAGCCGCCGCAGAAACTACACAAATGATAGAGAACAACAGCAAGCAAATCAACGAAGGTGCAGAAATCGCAACTCAAACTGCTGAAATGCTTGACGGAATTGTTCATCAATCGCAACAGGTAGCTGTATTACTTGGTGATATTGCCAAAGCAAGTACAGAGCAGGCGCAAGCAGTTTCTCAAGTTTCACAGGGCTTGCACCAGATCGATTCTGTTACGCAACAAAACACCGCAAACGCAGAAGAAACCGCAAGTGTTTCAAATGAAATGAGTGGACAAGCAAATGAGTTACAGAGATTGATAGGTCAGTTTAAGATTCGCAGAACGGCAACTACAGTTAAAGACAGTGGTAAAGTTAATAATGGTAGCGGTAGAAGTAATGATGGCAGTAAAGAACATGTTGTGTCAGTGCCGAAAGCAGCGCCAAAGATAGACGTCAAAAAAACCGAATCACAAAAATCTGCAGCCTTAAAATTACCCAAAGTTACCGCACCTGCGCCTAAACCGCCAATGCCAACATCAAACAAAAAACAACCACTATCAACAGACCCAACCGAAGTTGTTGAAGGTGATGCATGGGGAGGCGGAGGTAATAGTGAAGTACAAATTATTCTCGATGATAAATCGTTTGGCAAATATTGATTGATCGTTTGAAACTATACTGCTTGTACTGTAAATTGTGCGACCCAAGAGCATAAAAACCTGCCTGTTTTCCTATAGGTAAGTAGGCAGACTTTTACGTTTTTGAGTCAAGCAATTTAGTACGAACAGTATAGTTTTGATTATTGTCTTGATCTGGCGATCAATGTATTATATTCTATTCCTCTTCCGAATTATCTTGACGTTAATTTGGCGTATGTTTTGTACAAGTCTATAAACCCACTAACAGTTTCGATTTCTTCTGATTACTCGTCAACTATCAATGAAACTTGGACGCAATCAAAAGACGAAGAGGTTTTTTCGTTTTCGAAAAGTTCTGAAACTTATAAGGATTCTTGTGAAACTGGTCATGGTTATGACTATGATTGCTGTGAATTGTTGTTATCTCCAAGCATAACTTATAATCAAGACGCAACATCATCTACTGATGATAATTATGCAATAGATAGCAACAACCAAAATTTATCCGTTTCGGAGACCAGATCTGGGCGTACAATTTCACAACAATGAATTGGGAACCGAAACCAATATTAGAAACATTCCGCACTGATTACAATGGAGATATTGTAACGATAAATATCGGCGACGAAATAATTCCCACAACAAACGGACATCCATTTTGGGTAATTGCAGGAAAAGACCTAGAAAACAGACCGGTTTGTGATTGTTTACCAACTTGCGATCAAGAAATGACACAAGACGGACGTTGGATTTATAC
>JAITDV010000297.1 GCA_031282385.1 Planctomycetaceae bacterium
GCATGAAAATGTAAATCCAAAAACCGCATTGATTCAAATACCCACAACGCATCCGTAATTCGTTTTTGTGCCCACAACCTAGCCACAATTCCAATAATATACGGTTGTTGCCTTGACAAAGTATGATTTGAAATCGGAAAATATGTCTCGGCGTCAAAATCGTATTTCGGATTATTTACCGGAACATAATCGCCAACCGGCATTGAATCCGCCGCGCCCAAACGACAAAGAAATTCCTCTCGGCTAAAAGGCATAATTTCTGAACTCGGCGCAATTACAGCATTCGGAATAACTACAAACTTGTCTGCTGATAATCCGTGTTGAATATAAAATTCTTTTACTCCCTCACTATTTGTAACAATAAAATTCGTCTTTTGCTCAAAATATCTGTCGATCCAAAATTGATAACCGTTTTTCCACAAATCAACACACCGTTCGCCTGCAATAATAAATTTGACTCCGCATGAAATTGCGGCGTATCGTCCATAACAATTGCCTGCGAAAAGCCATGTATGAACAATGTCAGGTTGAAATTGCCGGATAATACGCTTGAGGCGAGACAAAGCCAACGGGTCGATCTTGAAACGTTTGCCAATTAAATGATAACAAATACCTGCTTGCGAAAGATCAAACTCAAGCTCTCCGCCTCGCGTCAAAACTGCTACTTCTACTTCAAACTCATCACGCGGAAGATTGCACGCAAGAAGCGTCAATTGCTTCTCAGCTCCTGAACGATCAAGCGTCGGAATAACGAATAATATTCGTTTACGGGACATTGAATAAATAAATGTTAATAACCAAACTTTTACAAGTTATAAATTGTTCACTCTTTAGATTTCCGTATCTATTCAGTGGAATTTTTTGAACACGTGAATATCGGGTAAACAACCTTTTTTCAATCTAATTTTCTTAGTAACTCATGTTACGTAATGTAAGTAAACTGCTCGTACTATAATTTGCGTGACTCAAGAGCATAAAAATCTGCTTGCAGATAAGTAGACCTTTTCTCTAACCTAAAAATACATCAACGCAACAAAAAACCTACAACGAAAAACCGCTTTTAACTCCTCTGTGACCACTCCTAACCCCTCCGCAGGGAATTATTCCCCTCCTTCGAAGGTGTCAGGGGTGGTCTCCTGCAGGTTAGCGAAAAGGTCTAGTAAGCAGGCGGCAATGAAACATAAAGTATGAACAGTTTAATAAGTCGGTAACACCTTATTTTCCTTGATTTTCATATTTGACTAACACAATTGTCAATTATAATCTGGATGAAAATTTTTGAAAAGTGCGTGTGACAATTTGATATACTCCTCACTCTTTAAAATTCGTTTTTTATTTTTATAACATTTTATTTGTTATTCCCATGTCCATCATTTGGTATTGACCAACCTGATACGCGTCTGCGTACCGACTGTTGCGCCATTAGTAGCCAATGGATTTTCCGCCACGCGCCCTTATTTCCTTATCAAAACGCAGGTCGTAATAAGGGAATAAGGACGCAACAGGAAGAACTTACAGCTACTAATGGCGCAATCGTTGGTACGTAGGCGCGTGTTGGCAATGCCGATGCCGTTTGATGGTTTAACTGAAGGATTGCCGAATTTAAAAGTGTAATGAGTATATACTGTTCGTACTATAAATTATTTATCAATTATGTCGGTTGTGTTGCCAGTTGAAGTCAGGTTGTTATAATTTTAGTTCGGTTCAAAATAAATGTACAAGTGTTTATGTACATTTTTATTTTTTGGTTTAGACGAACCAAAATTAAAATTAAAATTAATTAATTTGAAAGGAGAATACAATGACGATTTCACGTCGTGTTTTTTTGGGAGGAACTGTTGCAGCAGTTTCGGCGGGCTATTTTTTGGCGGTTCGCAGTAATTCGTATGCTGATGGGGTTGCTTTGCCGTTTCCGTCAAACATTTACAAGGCACGAATGATAGAAACGCCGACGGATAAATATTGTGAGAGTTTGAAATCGGCGGGATTTGCCGGAATGGAGGTAACGAAATGGAATATTTCGCCGTCCGAAGCTCGTAAAATTCGGCAACTTGTAGAGAAACATGATTTGCGTATTCATTCATTGTTGCGTGGTTGGGCGGATTTTAACAAGCCGGACAAATACAATAATGATATTGAAACAGTTAAAAAAGCGTTACGTTCTGCGGCGGCGTATGGTGCGGATACGGTGTTGTTGGTTACGAGTCGTGTTAATGGTTTTAAGATGCCTGAAGCGTGGGATTTTGATATTGATTTCGATCCAGCAACGTTGAAAGTCAAAACAGTTGCTCAAGGAGACAATGCACCTTATGCTGATTATATTGCTGCGCAGAATCTGGCGACGGAAGCGTCGATTCGTGCTGTGGAGTCGTTGATTCCGGTTGCGGCGTATGAGGGAGTTTGTATTGCAATTGAGAATGTGTGGAATAATCTTTGGTGTACACCGAAATTTTTTGCAGCGTTCTGTAAATATTTTGATAATGCGTGGGTTGGCAGTTATCTTGATCTCGGCAACCACACGAAGTATTCACGATGTGAAGAATGGATAAAGGAACTTGGCAATAGTATTCTCAAACTGCATATTAAAGGCTACAAAGTTACAGAAGTCAAAGGCAAATTAGGCGGCGGTATAGGCGACTGGTCAAAGATTGATAAAGGAACAATTGATTGGCGATCTGTACGTAAGACGTTGGCGGATGTACGGTACAATGGTTGGATGACTATTGAAGAGAATGGTTACAGCGATCAAGAATACGGCAAAATACTAGACAAAATCATTGCCGGAGAATAATAGACCTTTTCGCTAACCTGTAGGAGACCACCCATGACCCCTCCGAGGGGTTAGGGGTGGTCTCGGAGGAGTTAAAGTCGGTTTTTTGTTGTAGGTTTTTTGTTGCGTTGATGTATTTTTAGGTTAGAGAAAAGGTCTAATAAACTGCTCGCAATTTATTTCCTTTGCCGCCGCCTGCTTTCCGAAAGGTAAACAGGCTACGGTAAAGGAAAGTTAAAGTGTGAACAGTTTAAGCTGGTGTTGACAGAAATTTATATTGCTAATATACTACTCCGACTTTTGATTGCTTGTATATTTTTTTATCGGTATTTTGTGCGAAGTTAATTTTATTTAACTGTTTGATAAACTTTTGGTCTCATTTCGTTTTTAATTGCAAAGTACACTTTAAAAAAGTACAAACGTTTTGGTGACTCCGTGTACGTTGAATCATTGTGTTGATGGTTTAATTGGATTACGCGGAAATAATAAGTTAAATTGCAAAATAAATTTTGAACTTTGTGAATTTATTAAGCTGTTCACACTTAAACTTTCGGCAACCCGGATGGACTTTTACTTATAGAAAAGTCCGCTGTAACGTCTATGCAGCTGAATTTTACAATGTGTTCGGTAATTGTAATTTTTCTTATTTAGTTAATTGACTTCTTGTGTTTGAAGTCGAAAGAAAGTGAATGTAGGTGTAACTATGAAAACAACTATTAATAACTGTCAAATTTTTGTTCAAGAAATTAATTTTGGAACAGAGTATCGTTACAATTTGCCCATTTTGTCAAATGTTAAAATAGATAAGAAGGGGGGGGGGGGGCAAACTTTATTGCTTCTCTAAACATGTTAGTTCTGATT
>JAITDV010000307.1 GCA_031282385.1 Planctomycetaceae bacterium
TGCAAGGTTTTAAGGAAAATCTCGGATAAAACAATAACTATATTGCAAATTATAACTCTAAATTGCAACCTGATAAGCCCAGAATTTATAGCTCCAAATGACTTTTTCAGGGACAACTAGTTACAATACTTCTTGCCTTTTTCAAAAATTTCACTGAACAATTACGATTATTGTAATTGTAATTCTTTTGCCCGCGACATTTTCATTGGGTAAAATTTTGACGGTGAAAACGGTACGTCTTTAGAGCAGATCACAAGTTCGGCCGAACCTATTTTCACACGGTTCCCCGGGACAAGTAATTGTGTTCCGTTTGGAGTTGTGTAACGAATTTTGTTACCTTCGGTACGAAATGCCCCGGCTTTGGCAACAGCATCGGCAATAAACACAGTATCATTTTTGCCTGAACCGACAGTTACATTTTGCGAACCGAGATTCACTTGGGCAAAATTACGCGGATCATAAATAACCATCATCCAAACGTTACGATAAATTGTCTCAACCAAACCAATCATTGCCCCAATACAAGCTCCAATAATTGCCGCTCCGATCAGACGTCCGCTTGTTTGTCCGATGACAAAAGTAAGAACAACAAACCCGATTGCTCCCAAGATACCGCCGATTCCTCCCCCAAATAAAGCCCATTTTCTGTCAAGATTGGCAATATAAAATGACATTCCGAGAGCAAGAATTGCACCAAGTAATCCCAGTCCGGCTAATCGTCCAATAAACACAATCGGAATAAATTGAAAAACTTCATCGCCAATAAAACCGGCAAGAATACCGCCAACCGTTCCGCCTATCAATATCGTTACAATTTTATTGACATCAACAAATGATTTTCGCAACATCCGATTTTGAAATGTTACAATAGAGATTGCCATTCCAATACATAACAACGATGACCAAACCATAGCTTGAATGAGTTGAAATGTTCGAGTGTTTCCAACGGCAATTTCGATTTCGCCATCATTTTTGAAGCCTTTATTTTGTCCGTGTGTACCGGCAAGAAAATCCTCAGTTGCGTCAGAAATATCCGCATTGATTTTTTGTTCAATTTGTTTAAAAGCGTTCCTGATGTTCGCATCGTCAGTCATGTAAACAAATGAAGAATCGCCGGTCATCTCACTGAGATAATTTTTGTCGCCATCTTGAGTCGCAATCGCATAAATTTTAATTCCCTTTTCACGCAACTCCTGCGCCTTTTGCAACGCTTGCGGCGAATCGGCATTTTCCCCGTCTGTAAAGAACAAGACAATTTTCGGAACAGATCGAAACGGCAACATATCAATAGGATTTCCTTTAACCCGTCCTTCTTTGATCAAATTGTTAACTTCAAGTATTTTTTCATTAATTTTGTTACTTTGCTCTGCGTAATCACGATTAGTTTTGTCTATTTCCGAATCGTTTTGAAATTGGTTCATTGCGTCCTGCAACGCTCCGGTAAAGATTGTTCCGCCTGCATAACGATAGGAATCAATAACAGATAATATCTGATTTTTATCATGAGATAGAGGAAGAAATACTTTCGACCGCGACGAAAATACCACAATACCGATTTTTTCTCTTTCAAGGTTGCGCGAGTTAACAAATTCTTTCGCCGCTTGTTTTACTGCATTACGTTTATTGTTGTCCATACTGCCGCTGTCATCGAAACAAAAACAAAAGAATGGACTAGGCGGTTCAGGAACTTGCGGAATAATAATAGGCTCGCTCTTGATAAATAACGGTTCGGCAAGCAACGCGGCAATAAAACAACCAACCGCAGCAACAACAGCAAAAAAAATCGATTTCGGAATTTGAAAATTAGCATTCATAATTTTTGATAATAAAAAACAGAATTGAGTTAGTAAATTATCATGACAGGCGGAAACAAAACAACTACATTGATCTTATTTTCCGCAACAGTTTCTAATTGTTATTCTGCTCGTACTATAAATTGCGCGACTCAATAGCGTAAAGCCTGCTTGCCGATAGGTAAGCAGGCGAAGATGAAGGAAAATTCAAGCGTGAAAAGTTTATTAGTTTCAATGCGGTTATTGCGCTGCGTTTTGTTTCCGTTTGTCATCATTAGACCTTTTCGATAACCTGTAGGAAACCACCCCTGACCCCTCCGAAGGAGGGGAATTATTCGCCTCACTCGGAGGCGTCTTCTTATTCCCCTCCTTCGGAGGCGTCTTCTTATTCCCCTCCTTCGGAGGGGTTAGGGGTGGTTTCGGAGGAGTTAAAGGCGGTTTTTCGTTGTAGGTTTTTTGTTGCGTTGATGTATTTTTAGGTTAGAAAAAAGGTCTATTATTTTGATTGCAATTCTTTTGCTTTTGACATTCTCATTGGATAAAATTTTGATGGTGAAAACGGTACGTCTTTAGAACAAATCACAAGTTCAACCGCACTAATTTTCACACGGTTACCCGGTACAAGCAGTTGTTGTTTTCCATTGGAATCGGTGTAACGAACTTTTTCACCTTCTACACGAAACGTTCCGGCTTTCACTTCCGCGCCGGTAATAAATACCGTATCGCCTTTGCCCGATCCAACCGTAACATTTTGCGAACCGAGATTAACCGGTACAAAATTACGCAGATCATAAACAACCATCAACCAAATATTACGGTAAATCGTTTCAACCAACGCAACAAGCAATCCAATACAAGCGCCCAAAATAAACGCTCCCAATAAACGCCCCACTATTTCCGTACCAATACTAAAAAGCAAAAACGCCAATGAGCCTAAAAAACCGCCGAATGCGCCAAATTTTAACGCATTCGTTTTGTTCAAATTTGGAATAAAATAAACCATTCCAAACGCAAGAACAGCTCCCAAAACAGTCCAACCAATCACTTGACCAAGAATACCAAGCTGGACAATATCGAAAATTTGATGCGATATTTCGCCAATAAAACCCGCCGCCAATGCCGCCGCAATTGAACCGCTAAATACAATGATCAATTGTTCCGTCGGCAAAAGCGGCTTTTTCAAAAAATGATTCTGAACGGCAACCAATGACAACGCAATTCCAAAAGAAAGAAATATCGTCCAACCAATTGTTCGCCCAAGTAATTCCACAAACGAATAATTTCCGCCGCCCCCCATTAACGATTCAGAAATCATTTTTTCCGCTTGGGCAAATGCTTCTTCAAAACGTCCGTCTTGCGTTCCAATAACATGGTCTTTATTGCCTGTCAAACCAGCAAGATAGGGCATATCACCGTCTTGTGTTGCAACAGAAAAAATCCGAACGCCTTCTTCCCGTAACTGCCGCGCAATTTCCAACGCCTTTTGCGGATTACCTTCACTGCTCGCACCATCCGTAAAAAGTAAGACTGCACGATCACTCTTGCCAATATGTTTCTTAATTACTTTCTCTGAACACGCCATCGCATATTCAAAATTTGTTCCGCCGTAAGAAAGCAACAAATCAATATTTTTCAAGAGTTCCCTTTTATCTTGCGTAAACGGAACAAGAACTTTTCCAACACTGCTGAAAACCGTAACAGCAATATAATCTCTGGAAAGGTTACGATTTTCGATAAATGTTTTTGCCGCTTTTTTGACTTCGTCCATCTTGTCGCCGGACATTGAGCCGGAAACATCAATCGTCAAACAAACCGCTTGAGGCGTTGCCCTCTTGTCCGTCAACCAAAGAAACCACTCCGCTAATACCGCCGCTAAAAAACATCCAACAGCAGCCGTCAACATAAAAATAATTGGTTTTTTCGCAGTCTCAAAAAATGTATTCATATATAATTAATAGACCTTTTTTCTAACCTAAAAATACATCAACGTAACAAAAAAACTACAACAAAAAACCGCCTTTAACTCCTCCGAGACCACCCCTAACCCCTCCGAAGGAGGCGAATAAGAAGACGCCTCCTTCGGAGGCGAATAATTCCCCTCCTTTGGAGGGGTCAGGGGTGGTCTCCTACAGGTTAGCGAAAAGGTCTACTGCTCGTACTATAAATTACGTGACTCAAGTGCGTAAAAGCCTGTTTTACGATAGGTAAGCAGGCGAAGGTAAACGAAACTTAAAATGTAAACAGTTTATATTATACCTTTTCTCTAACTAAAAATACACCAACGTAACAAAAAAACTACAACGAAAAACCGCCTTTAACTCCTCCGAGACCACCCCTAGCCCCTCCAAAGGAGGGGAATAAGAATACGCCTCCTTCGGAGGCGAATATTCCCCTCCTTTGGAGGGGTCAGGGGTGGTCTCCGACTTGTTAGCGAAAAAGTCTAGTAAATTCACCTCTGGAGAAGTGGAATTATTAGACTTTTTTCTAACCTAAAAATACATCAACACAACAAAAAATCTACACCGCAAAACCGCCTTTAACTCCTCCGAGACCACCCCTAACCCCTCCGAAGGAGGGGAATAAGAAGAAGCCTCCGAAGGAGGAGAATTATTCCCCTCCATCGGAGGGGTCAGGGGTGGTTTCCTACAGGTTAACGAAAAGGCCTACTTTAAAGCACGGGATTTAGAGTAGACCTTTTTCTAAACTAAAAATACATCAACGCAACAAAAAAACTACACCGAACCCCGCCTTTAACTCCTCCTAGACCACCCCTAACCCTAATGCTGCTATAATTTTCGTATTTATTGTTTTTACCATAATTTAAGTTGCTATTTTATTTTCATTTTTTAATTCATTTTTCAGATTATTTCTTGGTTCTTTC
>JAITDV010000316.1 GCA_031282385.1 Planctomycetaceae bacterium
ATTTCGCCGATTACTTGTGCAACTTAAATCCGTGCAACCCGAATCCGTGTTTTGAAATTCGTCCGCAATAAATTTCGCCGCCGCAAACGCATCGAACAATCTATCAATTCCCGTTTTCGCAGGAAAATCAACATTGGCAATTATCGGGACGTCGTTATTTGTTAATATCCTAAAATTCCCGTCCGGCTTAATCAAAGTCAACTCGTCAATCAAAGAACCCGCCGCACAACCTGACGCTGTAATTGAAATATACCAGTCATCATTTTCACACGCAACACACAACCAATTTGCCATTAATTTATGAGCAGTGTTATCGAACAAGTTGTTGGTGTTTATGGTATTTTTATTATTGTGCAAAATTCTGATACATGATTCCGGTTTGGGAAATTTGGACTGAAGCGTTGTACGGGGAAAGTATCCGAACTTTGCCTGCGTATTGCCGATGTCAACCGCAATCATGTATTCATTAATGGTTTAAGATATTGAACGGTACTGTTCATATTATCAAGTTTAGGATAATCCTCTTCAGGTATTTGTACCTTGAAACGCTTTCGTAATTCGAGAACGATATCAAGAAGATCCATGCTATCCATTTCGAATTGTTCACGAAAAGAGACTTCATCGTTTAACGACGTAAAGTCTTCGTCTGGTGAAATTTCAGAAAGAATGTCTATAACGGCTTTGCGAATTTCTGATTCGGTCATTTGTTAATAGGGTGAAAGTTTTGTTGTTTTGTCGGTCAATAATTGACCTGTACATTTTGTATTTTGCCGGCAATGACAATAATTATAGGTCAACTCGCCTACCATATTACCGAAATCCAACTGAAAAAACATTCATCAATACCAGACAAAAAAACGAGTCGTAATTTTAGCCTAATAACAATTTTCTACAAGGGCGGTAGTAGATACAGCCAACCTAACAACCACAAAAAAATTGTAATTATTCAGTCGCGGTATTCAATTGTTTAGTAAAAAGTGCTTAGGAATAGAAACGAAGCGGACTATACTGCTCGTACTATAAATTGCGCAACTCAAAAGCGTAAAAAACCGCTTACCAAACGGAAAACAGGCGGCGGCATTCTTGAATCACGCAATTTATAGTTTGAGAAATATTTTGTACAAAGTTATGTTGTTAACGCATTCCTCAAAATACATAATCTTGATCAAGTTTAGAATTATATTGATATTTAGATGTTTGCGTGATTCCTCCATCGTCTTTGGTGTTGGGACCTAGCGAGTATAAAATGAAAGGTAACTCAATTGATTTAGGAGTTTCGTTGGTTGTTGTTTTTTCTTTTGTTGTATCACGCAATTTGTAAACAAACGTTGTACGTCCGGTGCAGGGATCAATTGGGACAATGTCAAGATACTTTGGTACAAGAGCTTCTAATTTGTCAGGATATTTACCATTCGCCAATTTATAACGCTCCAAAGAAATCGCAATACGCAACATCTCATTACTTGCATCAAAATAATCAAAAGCTGTAAATGCCGTATTTATAGAAGGCATAAGAAGACAAAATAAATATTCCGCAAGTAATTCAGAACGTGTACGAATTAATGGTATTCGGTAAAATTGATTGATTTTTATTGCCTCATATATTTCCATCAATGATTTCTCCAATCGTTCTGCATATCGTCGGCGCAACACCGGATTGCTAACAATGTGCTTGTTTCCTTTTAAGCCGGACACGTTGTACAATTTCGTCAAATGTTTACCCGCAATATTAGCATCAAATGGTAATCGTGAAATAATACTTAATTTGTAATGGTCTTGAAAATCATCCATATATTTATCCGCAATAAAAATTTTATACCAAGATTTATTTTTGAGATATTGTAAAAATTGAAATGGTATTGATTGCTCTACTAACATAGTCAACGCAGGCGAATAATACTTTGGTAAACTATCTAAGTCATTACTGAATTCTGCAAGTTGTTTTTCTGTCAAAGAACAATTTGCCAAAAGCAATTTTGACGATTTGGTAAAGCTATCATTGGCAGCAACACCAACCAAATTAATAACAAAAAAAGGTTCGTTCATGTAATGTTGCGCAAGATATTTTATACTCATCAAATCATACCGCGCACCTTCAATATCGCCGCGACCAATACGCTCTGAAATTCTTACTGCCAAATCACGGATAAAACTACGATTCGCCTGAACATCTGGAAGTACAATCGAAATTAAACTGTCATTTGCAGGTTTCTGACGCCAACACGAAAAATTCGGTTTACGAACACACATTCCAAAATAATCCAACACTTCCGAATATTCGTCCAACCACTTGCCGACTTCAGGATAATCCTCTTTTTTCCATGTTGCGGCTGTGAGTTTCTTGAACATTGCATTGGTGCGATCCCCGATAGTATTATCATTTTTTTTCTCTCCGGCAGCTTCTTGTTGTTCTTGAAAATATTTGTTCATATAAGAATGAAAACCGCGTTTTGCATGAAATTTCGGTTTGCAATACGGGTCAATATAAAGATGTTCACAAAGCGGAATCCAATAATTGTTAAACCAATTTTTCCCATATTCATGAGTCGGCAATTCTTCCCATTGAACAGTATCCGCAAGAAAATTTTGTTCTAAAACTCGCAGACCACATGCGGCAATCATTAACCGTTGCCCGTTATTTTCAGGCGGCAAAAGTTTATCAATATACGTTTTTTCAAATAACGCAAAATAATCAACTTGACCGTCAACCGTCAGCGGATCCGTAATTCCAGTCGTCTCAACCGAAATCCGGCTACGCGACGGCACAAGACAAAAATAAACCAAAAAAACCAAAATCACACAAAACCAAAAACGTTTGCGTTTATACCATGATTTAGGTTGTTTAGATGTAGATGTTGTAGTCATATTTGACTCCTTTTACCGCTCATACTAAAAATTGCGAGACCCAAGAACGTAACGCTTGCTTGCATATAAGTAAGCTGGCAGAGGTAAACGAATTTAAAGTGTGAATGGTTTAATAAGTGTTGAAAAGTAGTTGTTAAAGTTCCTAATATACTGCTCGTACTATAAATTGTGTGATTCAAAAACGTAAAGTCCGCTTTCCGATTGCTAAGTAGGCGGCAAAAGATATTTAAAGTATGAACAGTTTAAACAAGTTACATTTGTAAATCGCGGAGGAGTTGGTAATGTGTGGATTCTTGTTGCGGGTATTTCAGGTGAATGATTTTTTGCTTAGGGATTTTTTGAATTAATTGTAACGGGCTATTAATATCGTCGAGAAATTCAGCTGCAATCGGCATCGGAACTAATTCGTATTTCACAACTTCTTGATTCATTTTTATCGACGAATTTTCAGACAAATTTTTGTTAAGATTGCCGTAATAATAATTCATTACGCCGTACATTGCCGCCGCGCCAAGAAAAAAACAACAGATACCAAACATTACTGATTGATGTAAAAATTCACGTAGTTGCCGACAATTATTTTGCACCGTGTTGTGAAATTTACGCAATTTCAACCAAATCGCAGGTTGATTCATTATCCGCAATACTTCCGTCTTAACATCCCGCCGCAATCGCGGAGTTCGCTCCGCTAATTTCCGTTCAAATTCAGTTAAATTTTCCATTCGTATTTTTTACTTTTTTGTAACAAAAATTATTACTATCAATATAAGTTTCATTCAATTTTGATCGATTTCAGTTGTTCACAATCAAATTAATATGTTTTTGCAAGGATTTAAACTATTCACAGTTTAAATTTCCTTTGCCGTCGCCTGCTTATCTATCGGAAAACAGGCTTTTACGCTCTCGAACCGTTGCAATTTATAGTACGAACAGTATATAAACAGTTCACAGTTTAAAAGTTTTTATACATCTCCTTCGAGTATTTTTCGTAATTGTGTGATTCCTTGTTGGTAATCGTAGTGTACGGAGCTGATTGGACGATTAGTTAATTCGGCGATTTCACGAAATTTCAAATTGCCCCAAATTTTTGCAACAATTATTTCGCGTACTTCCCGCGGCAACAATTTTAACGCTTCGTTCAAATCGCCCGACCAATCGTTGTTGTTTGGACGCGGCTCAAAGTAATCAATTTTAACGTCGTTTTGAGAGATTTCTTTTTTACGCCGTGAAATGTCTATCGCCAAGTTTCGTACCACACGATACAACCATGCTTTGGGCGATTGCGGCAACTCCGTTTCTTGCAACAATCTCAAAAACGCTTCCTGAACAATATCCTCTGCATTAGTTCCTAAACTAATTGTATCCCATTGCCGCGCAAAAAGCGTCAACGCTCGAACATTGTCGTCTAAAAGTCGAATTATTTCGGAGTGGTTTTCATTGAACGCCATGAATTAACATCTATTACGGTAGTTGTGGCAAATAGGAATTACGGATCAGGAATTAGGAATAATGAATTTTTTACACTGTTCTGTACCAAAAAATTTTTTTCAATTTTTCAGAAAACAGTTATAAGACGAATAAGAAACTCTTTTTTCCAAAAAAACAAACACAATACTTGATAGACAATTTGAATTTTCTATTGACAAGGTGAAAAAAATTGTAGTATCATCTTCGTTTTATACTTTATTTTGCAGCGTCAAATGAATATATCCTATTGCGGAATAGCGAAAATTGTCGTAACTTTATATTACAAAAAACGACTTACAAAGAGAATCAAATACCAACTTTTGCAGGGACATCAATTTTAAACCATTCACACTTTAATTTCCTTTACCTCCGCCTGCTTACCTATTGGAAAGCAGGCTTTTACGCTCTTGAGTCACGCAATTTATAGTA
>JAITDV010000359.1 GCA_031282385.1 Planctomycetaceae bacterium
GAAGTAATATTGGCGACAGAGCAGTGTAATGATCCTTTTGATAGTAATGCTTTTTGTTTATTACGTCTGCCCGGATTATTTATTATATCTGACAAAAACGGAAAGAAGGACATATATGAAACACAAATCAGAGAACATACCCGTATTTTTTCTGAATTTGAAAATTAAATCTATGGATTTATAATTTTAAAAAACGGTCGAGTGAACAGAATTTTTGTTAGAATTTATATGCCTGTAAAATAATGGCTCATGCAAAATATATTGGAACACGTCTAAAAGAATTTGCTAAATTCCAAGAAGGTTGGCTTAATGGACGGGGCAAAACATTTAATTCTAATGATTTACAAAAACTTGCAAAAGATTTTGAACGATATTTTGCTCCAGATTTGCCATTACCATATCTTTATCCAACACCGAAAGGTGGTGTAATGGCTGAATGGTCATTTGGCACATGTGAAGTCTCACTTGAGATTGAATTACCGTCTCAAGACGCATACTATCATCAAATTTACATGGAAACGAAACAAGACATGGGTAGTGAATTACAACTGAATAATGCTGATGCGTGGTTGGAGTTAAATTCAAAGTTACAAAAAATAATTGTAGAGCAGTTATAGAGGAATTATAAAACTTTATGAATGTTATTGAATTTTTAATGCACCTTGTAGATATGACAAAAAGAGTAATTACTTAAAAATTATTTTGTAATCGAAAGCAATACAAATGGAAAAAATACAACATCAGCAAATTGATTCTGAGTTTACCAATAATATTACACCTATTGATGAGGCGTGGAATCAAGAATATCACCTTGCCGAAACACTCAAAGAAGATAATATCTGGAGAGATGACATTCGTTCCCATTTTGAGGGATTGCCTAAAAACGTTTTTGATATTTGGCGATATGGTGTTTCGGAAATGCTTAATAACGCTATTGATCATTCCGAAGGAACAACACTAAAAGTCTGGATTGCAAAAAATATTGTGCAGCGTTCCGTTTTTATTCAAGATAATGGAATTGGAATTTTTAATAAAATTCAACAAGCGTTTAACCTACACTATAAAAATGAAGCAATTTTAGAATTATCGAAAGGAAAATTAACAACAGATTCAAAACGACATTCTGGAGAAGGGATTTTCTTTACTTCGCGAAGTTTTGATAAATTTGCGATAATGTCAGGACCCGATAGATTTGTACACTCTAAAGGATACGGACAATCTTTTATCTTTGGCAGCGATTATATCCAAAAGAAAATAGATGGAACAGTTGTTTTTCTTTGTCTGGACAATAATTGTACACAGACAATGAATGAGGTATTCGATATTTATACAACAAGTGCAGAGGACGGGGTTCGATTTGATAAAACGATTGTTCCTGTTCGTCTTGCGCAGTTTGGCGATGAAACGCTTATTGCACGTTCCCAAGCAAAGAGACTTGTAATGCGATTTGAGCATTTTCGTTCTGTGATTCTTGATTTTGCGGATGTTCCTGAAATAGGTCAGGCGTTTGCCGATGAAGTGTTCCGTGTTTTTCAAAACGCACATCCGCAAGTTGAGATTGTTGCAATCAATACGAATATACAAGTTCAAAAGATGATAACTCGTGCAAAAACTCACGATTCCATTTGATTTGTGGGTACTGCATTTAGACACACTCTAACAATCTGCAATCATTCTATGTGTTTCGATAAAAACTCTGTAGATACCTCTATAAATAATCAAGATGATCTTGGTGATTGCCTACCAATGAATGTGAATTATGAAGCCGCAGAGGAGCCGGTAGAGATTCCAGTAACCAAACGAATAGTTTTTAAGATAGGCAAACCGAAAAAGCAATCTATCGGTATTGATGATAAATAATTTTTGGAATTTTTATTTTTGATGGTATAATAAATTTATTAAAACGACAATAACCTTCTATAACCAATACTAAAACTATGGACAACATTATTTTATTAACAGACAGTTACAAAGTTTCGCATTGGCGACAATATCCGCCTAAAACACAATACGTCTATTCGTATTTTGAATCACGGGGAGGCAAGTGGCAGGATATTGTGTTCTTTGGACTGCAATATTATTTGAAGCGTTATCTTGCCGGGCAGGTTGTTACGCAGGATAAAATTGATGAAGCCGAACAAATTTTTGCTGCTCATTTCGGCGATAAAACATTGTTTAATCGTGAAGCGTGGGAGTACATTCTACAAGTTCACAATGGTCGTCTTCCGATCCAGATAAAAGCAGTACCGGAAGGAACGCCTGTTCCCTCGTTTAATGTTTTAATGACCGTTGAAAATACTGATCCGGCATGTTATTGGCTTACGAATTATCTCGAAACGTTATTAGTCCAAGTCTGGTACGGCTCAACAGTGGCAACGCAATCGCGGGAAATCCGGCATTTAATTAAAAAATACTTAAAACGTACCGGATCAGCATTTAGTCAGGAGAGTATTGATGAGGCGTGTGCGTTTAAGTTGCATGATTTCGGCTATCGCGGTGTTTCCAGTGTTGAGAGTGCAGGAATTGGCAGTGCATCACATTTAATTAGTTTCAAGGGAACGGATACGTTAGCCGGTTTAATGTTCGCTAAAGAATATTACAACGAACCGATGGCTGGCTTTTCGATTCCGGCAGCAGAACATTCAACGATCACGAGTTGGGGACAATCGTATGAGGTAGATGCGATGTATAACATGCTTTGTCAGTTTCCGACTGGAACAGTTGCGGTTGTAAGCGATTCGTTTAATATTTTTGAGGCATGTAGTGATTTATGGGGAGGTCAGTTGAGAGACGATATATTAGCCCGTAATGGAACACTTGTTATTCGACCGGATAGTGGCGATGCGGTTCAAGTGCTTGTTAAAGGACAACCTAATGTACTCGATATTCTTGCTGAAAAATTCGGATACTATACTATTAACGGATTTAAAGTTCTGAATGACAAGGTACGAGTGATTCAGGGTGATGGTGTTGACTTTGAGATGATCGATACTATTTTGTACGCAATGCAACAAAAAGGATACTCCGCAGACAATATAGCGTTTGGCAGCGGCGGTGCGTTGTTGCAGAAATTGAACCGTGATACTTTGAAATTTGCATTCAAATGTTCATCCATTGTAGTTGACGGTGAACGACGTGACGTTTATAAGAATCCGATTACTGATAAAGGCAAGCAGTCAAAACGAGGTCAATTGCGTCTTATTCACAAAGAAAACGCTTATCATACCAAACGATTTGAAGAATCGTCAGAGGTAGATGATCGTCTGGTGGAGGTTTTTCGGAATGGTGAAATTATGCGGGAATACACATTTGATGAAGTTAGAAAAAACGCTAAACCTTTATGATTTAGTTAAATTTATTTTTTAATATTTCGATTTTTTCCTGTACGCTAATACCGTCAAGTTCATATCCGATAGCATCCCAACCTTGTGTTTTCTGCCTAGCAAATAATTCAATTCGGCTAATATCACCGAACAATTGGACAATGCGATCACGGATAATTGGCGGTTTTACGGAATGACCTAACCTTTCGTGCATTAAGATTTGCGGAACGGTTTTATCGACGGACTTGATATGCCCTCGCATTCCAAGTAAACAGATTTCGATATTTGATTTGGTGTAACTGCCCATTCCATGTAGAGGTTTTCCATCTTTACGAATTTTTACCCATGAAAATGCGCACGTTTTGTACTTAAATCCCCATGCTTGCATCACTTTCATTGCTTCCGGCAATGCAGGCATGGTAGCCCATAAAAATAAGGCGCAATTCTTATCACGTAATTCTTTTACGTTTAGTGCGCCTATTTCATCTACGGACATTGTTTCATAATGCTTTTCCGGTGCAAAATGTCCGCCTTCTTTTCCCGTTCCCCAAAGGTATTTCCAAGGCGGATCAGCATAAATGATTTGATATTTCATTACAAATTTTCTGTATTGTTCAAAGGTATTTTGTGAAAATGTACGAGTTCCATTATTTTATCTAAGTTGATTTTTTATACCGTTGAACAATACCGACACTACGAATAATTGTATTGTTTCATTGTTTTTCTGTTGTAGATAAGTTAATGTTCTTTTTAAGTTGTCAATAAATAGTTCAAAGATGCCACATACATTCAATACGATTACATTTGGGACAGAAATTTATCCGCTCTTGAAACCGATTACTGTCGAGTTTATTCGTAATGGAGATTCTTTTTGTTGTGTCGATAGAATCTTTCCATTTTGCGGTGAAGATAATACAAAAGAAGACGCATTGCGGGGTTGGGTTTATGAGTTCCGGCAATGTTTTTCAGATGTTTATTATCAACAGCATTGGGAACGTACAGAGAGAGATGAAGAACTATACATATTATTTATAGAATTTGTAGATGTTCAGGAACATCGAAAACAGACTCCGATGTACTACACACGAACCGGAAAAATTATTGAAAATGAAACGATACCGAAACATAAACGAGAAATTGAATGGATTGATGAAACTCGTGATATTATTAACTGTGAGGATTGTTCATTAGAATTGTTGCAATATAGCGTCGGTGATTACTTCATAGCAGTTGTGTTGTGCGATTATGAAACAGATAATCTTTTGAAGATTTGTGATGTTCTCCCGAATGCCTATCGGGATCTTACAAATGCGGAAATACAAGAATTTTGGGATTCTCACCCAGCAACGAAAGACCTTCCTGATTCGACAT
>JAITDV010000378.1 GCA_031282385.1 Planctomycetaceae bacterium
CCGAGACCACCCCTAACCCCTCCGAAGGAGGGGAATAAGAATACGTCTCCGAGGGAGGCGAATAAGAAAACGCCTCCCCGAAGGAGGCGAATTCTTCCCCTTATTCGGCGGGAGGCAAATAAGGCGACGCCTCCTTCGGAGGCGAATATTCCCCTCCAGTGGAGGGGTCAGGGGTGGTCTCGTAGGAGTCAATGGTGGTTTTACTACAAGTTATCGAAAAGGTCCAGTGTTTCTTTTCTCTAACCCAAAAATACATCAACGCAACAAAAAATCTACAACGAAAAACCGCCTTCAACTCCTCCGAGACCACCCCTAACCCCTCCGAAGGAGGCGAATAAGAAGACGCATCCCCGCGGGAGGCGAAGTCTTCCCCTCCTTCGGAGGGAGGCAAATAATTCCCCTCCTTCGGAGGGGTCAGGGGTGGTCTCCTACAGGTTAGCGAAAAGGTCTAGTGTTCCTGATCTAACAATTTATTCACGACAGAGAATAAAGTATCTTGTTTGACAGGTTTAGAACAGAAATCGTCCATGCCGCAATCAATACACTTTGTCCGGTCCTCAACAGTAGCATTAGCCGTCAACGCGATAATTGGTATTTTTCGTATTTTTTTACTAGACTCTGCTATTTTTGTTTTTTCGGATTCGCGTATCAATTTTGTTGCCTCGTAACCATCCATGACCGGCATCTGACAATCCATCAGAATAATGTCAAATACTTCATCGCCCCTGAATTTTTCCACTGCCAATTGACCATTCACCACAACCTCACAAGTATGCCCGCAACTACGCAACATCCCTGTAATCACAACCTGATTAACAACATTGTCCTCCGCAATCAAAAAATTTAGTTGACGTATAATATGAGACCTGCTTTTTGCTTCTTGTTTGTCGATGTCTTTCTTTTTGAAAAAACCTTGAACGCTTTGCTTAAATAACGCCGTCAAAATTGCATCATACAACGCCGATACACAAAACGGTTTTTTTACCGTAACCACTTTTAACACTTGCGCCAACACGGCATCAATACTGTCAACCATCATCACAAGCAACACAACCGGAATTTCAGACGTACATTCAGTTCCGCGTATCTTGCCAATGTAATCAACTATTTCAAGTTGCGTAAAACCCTCGTCCCAAATAATCAATTGAATCGGATCATTAGCCGCCGCCTCAGAATACAATTTCGCTTCAATCTCCTCTTTCACTACGGCAATATCAACCCGCATTTTCCAATATCCAAGTTGTGTTTGCAAAGACTCCCTCATCACAATATTATCTGCAACAAGCAAAACATGAATACTGTCAACACTTGGTAAATCCCGCATTGATGTAATTGACGGCACCGGATTCTCCCACATCAATTCAACTTGTTCCGGCGGTATCCCCATTACAACCGTAAACTCAAAAGTTGTACCGACACCCAACTCACTTGTTACAATAACATCACCGCCCATCATCCGTATAAGATGTTTCGAGATTGTCAAACCAAGTCCCGTACCGCCAAATCTGGACGCAATTGTTGAATCCGCTTGCGAATATGATTTGAATAATTTCACCAAATTATCCTTCTCAATACCAATTCCAGTATCAGAAATACGGAACTTGATCAACGCATTATTGCCGTTGCGCAACTCAACACATTCAACCGAAATCCTAACTCCGCCCTTTGTCGTAAACTTGACAGAATTACCCGCAAAATTAATCAATATCTGCAACAAACGGCCACCGTCTCCAATAACAACCCTCGGAACACCAGGTATTACATCCAGACAAAGCTCAAGCTCCTTGTCCATAAACCGCGTGGACATTATGCTGAACAACGACTCAATTTTGTCAAATAAATCGAACTCACGACGATCCAACTCCAACATTCCCGCCTCAATCTTTGAAAAATCAAGAATGTCATTGATCAACGATAAAAGCGTTTCGCCAGACAAACAAATCATTTTGACGTATTCTGCTTGTTTATCTGTCAGTTGTTCATTTGCCAGTAAATTTGTCAAGCCCAGAACTCCGCTTAACGGCGTCCGTATTTCATGGCTCATGTGAGCAAGAAACTGCGATTTAGCAGTGTTGGCAAGCTCGACAGACCGCACCGCTTCACGCAAATCCGCCGTGCGCTCGGCAACTAATTCTTCAAGCTGCGTTCTGTACTTGTTTATCGCAGCTTCCTTTGCAACAAGAGATGCAAGCGTTTGAATGTGTTGTTTTTCACGCCGCCGTAAATATACAAGACAAACAAAACCACTAAACCAAATACACGAAATCGTAACATAACCCACTCCCAACACCATTGAACGATAATACAACGACGAATCTGAATTGACAGAAGTTGAAATAATTCCGTGCATCATACCTTCTTTTTGTTCAATTGACGGATGACATTTGATGCAGGTTTTAGTAACAAAAATCGGTTTTGCCAAACGCGCAAATGTGTGTTGCCCGGATTTGTCTATTGTAAATACTTCATTGACTTCACCAGATTCCAATTTTTTTATTGCTGCGGTTTCCCAATTGTCGGCGGTGTTTTCGGGATTGACCGGATCAATACAAGTCAACTTAAACGAAACTCCACTCGCCTTCATCTTCGGTATTTTATTTGTATTCCGAATCAAAGTTACACCGTCAACAAGATACAATTTTTCACCGTTAGACGTCGTAATTTCTTCTTGGGGCAAATCTAGGAATTGACTTGGTACCGCGTCTTGCGTATAAATTCCGCCCATGTCAAAAAACCACTGGTTATACACAGACAACACAGAATCAGCTAACTGCGCACGACTATACAATTGATGTCTGAACATCTTGTCGGTATAAAAATAGAAACCGACCGATACAAATATAAAAAATATTGTCCAAACAACCATCAACATCGTAAACAACCAACGTTGCGACGCAATCTTAGTATCATTAACCTGCTCATCTTGTCCGCCAACTAAAGGCGCAATATCAGGCGACGGCGGACTCGTTAATATATCCTGTGAAAATGCCGTTGGAGTTATGTGAATTGAATCACTCATTAAAAAATATTACCCTCAATATTCACCTATAATAGGTTCCATATTTACATACCCAAAAAAATAATATTTATAAACTTTTCATACCTTAAATTTCGTTTACCGTTGCCCACTTACCTATCGGAAAGCAAGGCTTTCACACTCTTGAGTCACGCAATTTATAGTACGATCAGTAATAATTCTAATACGCCCAAAAAACTCGTCTGCAAATAATCAAAAAAAGCAGACGCGCTATTCTATTTTGTAATATAGCTTACAAATTAAAAATCGCGCAAAAAAAAAAATTAAAATTATTCACACTTTCAATTCCCTAATATGTTGTTTCGTTTCTACTCAATTCCATTAGATAGTTGTCCTTGAAAAAGTCTTTTTGTTGTTTTAATGGTAGCCAACTTCTTCGTGGCGATTTCGTTTGAGCATCTGAAAAAGGACTCCTTGTCAATTAATTTTGATAATATCTGCAAGGTATTAAGGAAAATCTCGGATAAAACAATAACTACATTGCAAATTATAACTCTAAATTGCAACCTGATAAGCCCATAATTATAGTGCCAAATGACTTTTTCATGGACAACTAGCTAAACAATTAGTTTGCTGGCAATTACGCGAATGAATAGTTGCCGAAAATTTACTGAATTATTGAATAGACCTTTTCGCTAACCTGTAGGAGACCACCCCTGACCCCTCCGAAGGAGGGGAATTATTCTTATTCCCATCCTTCGGAGGGGTTAGGGGTGGTCTCGGATGAGTTAAAGGCGGTTTTTCGTTGTAGTTTTTTTGTTGCGTTGATGTATTTTTAGGTTAGAGAAAAGGTCTAATGATTGTTTGTCTGATTTTTATTTTCTCAAAGCCGTGATA
>JAITDV010000385.1 GCA_031282385.1 Planctomycetaceae bacterium
CCGAGACCACCCCTAACCCCTCCGAAGGAGGGGAATAAGAATACGCCTCCGAGGGAGGCGAATTATTCCCCTCCTTCGGAGGGATCATGGGTGGTTTCCTACAGGTTATCGAAAAGGTCTAATGATTACGCCCGTTTCAGGGCTAATTTTGTTGTTATTCTTTTCGTAGGGCGAAGCCCTACGCTAATGATGTTGGGCTTCCAGCCCATTGCCGCAAATTTAGCTCAAAACAAATTTAAGCATTTCACGATAAAAAAGCATTCCACTGAATAGACACAAATTTACTTTGCCGGAATGTGTATTTTGTGTATTGATTTTTTGTAACGATAATTTTTTGTTATGATTAAATTGTTATTTGAAGTTTCTGATGTTGCTGGTACGGATTTGGTGTGTCGGATTTTGGCGGAGTTTTTGCCGGATAGTGCGGTGGTATCGTTAGAAGGTACGCTTGGAGTTGGCAAGACTCGTTTGGTTCAAGGTGTTGCACGATATTTAGGCGTCGAAGAAGGTGTAGTTACAAGTCCAACATTTGTACTTTTACACGAATATGAAGGTACGCGATCAATTTATCATTTCGACGTTTACAGACTGGCAAATGAAACAGAATTTAGACAACTTGATCCTGATGATTATTTTGAACGCAGCGGAATAACTTTTATTGAATGGGGCAACAAGTTTCCAGAAATTTTACCAAAAGACAGATTAGAAATTCGAATGGAAATTACAGGTGACTCATCAAGATTGCTTCAAATCACGTCATCAGGAGATAAATTCTACAAAACTATAGAAGCATTGTCTCAATTAAAACCCAATTCCGATAAATCATAACTTTGACAATAAACCGCTCTCACCTGAATTGTTACGAATTCATTTTCTACCAACATGTTGTCCGGCGGGACAAAAAATTTCACCTTAACAACATCACTGAATAGTTGCAAATAATGTTGTTCATGTTTGACATAATACTAAAGTCATACGCAAAAATTAAAAATGATTAACAGATATTTTTCTGAGTGTTTGTGTCAGTGATTTTTTTAATTAATGATGCAATCTGATTTTTTGTGTTGTCGATAGTGTTGTTGTTGGAGATAATGAAGTCAGCGTGTTGACGTTTTTTTTCGATAGGTAATTGGGCGGATTCACGCAATTTGAGATCGTTTTCAGTCCAATTTCGTTTTAATATTCTTGCAAGTCTGTTTTCTTTTGACGCTTCAATAAAAACAATCTTGTCCGCAATCTTGTTAAAACCTGTTTCAAGTAAAAGCGGCGCATCAAGAATTATTATATTGCAACCTTTCTGAGTCAGATATTGTATTTTTTCATTTATGATTTTTGTGATTGGCGGGTGTAGAATTGAGTTGAGATATTTGAGTCCTGCGGCTCCGGATTCAGTTTGGGCAAAAACTATACGCGCAAGCTCCGACCGATCTACACAATTTACTCCATTAAAATTACGAAACACATCTTCACCAAAATATGCTCGTATTTGCTCCGAAATTTTGGAATCTGCCAGCAAATTATGACCAATTACGTCCGCATCTATCAAACCCGCCCCAAACTCCACAAACAAACTTGCAACCAAACTCTTACCACAACCTATTCCGCCAACTAATCCCAAAATTAGACGCTGCATTTTTTGTACAAAAATTGTATCTATTCAGACGTGATATTATTTTGTGCTATTGAATTTTCCCGTTCTTTTAAACTGTTCAAACTTAAAATCTCAATAATCTGTACGAATTACCGCATATTCAAGTGTGAATAGTTTATGCAACTTACAGTTAGTCTTTCCTGATCATTCTGTAAGTATTCAACAGCATGTCGTCGGAATCGCCGAAAATTTTTAACATTTTCGCCTCAATAACAAAAACCACAACCGTTTGACGGCCATCTTGAGCCGTTAAGAGATTGTAAATCCAACGCAACGGTAAATCGTCAACAGCTCCATCAATCATAACAGTATAAACTTGGTATCCTGCGTCATTTGTATATTGATCGGCGGCAACTACCTTTTTATAATTTTTGCCCAAACCGCTGGAGATTTCTTTTGTAAATCTGTCAAGCGTTGTCATCGTCTTAATATCAACCTTGCCCATGTCCGCAATATTACATTGTGCTACAAGTTCTCCGTAGTGTAACCGCCGTAATACTGTTGTTTGCGAATCATCTTGAAAAACATACCAATTCCGATCATGCGCAAAACGCCAAGCTCCCTTGCCGCCATCATATTTCAACCCAAGAACTTTGTTATCCGCCAACACATTGATTTCAGACATAAATTCATCAGTTAAAACTTGCGGTTTGCCGAGCGGCGAAATGTTGATTTGTAATTTCGCAACAAGATCAAATCCGGGTCCAACATGACTAACCGAACGATCCTCCTGAATCAAAACACCAAGCCAGTTGATTCGTTGTATATTCAAGTCAAATTGATACTTTGCTTTGACGGACATTTTTGTTTCTGCACCAAGATAAATCCCATTAACTTCGCCAACAATCTCAATTATTGCAATATTATCCGCAACTGCCGTAAGCACCGCCTCAACCCGCGACTCCGTAACCGCATCAATCGAAAGAAAAGATCGTAACTCCGCATCAGAAATTTGCCACGACTCGCCAATCTTAACTTCCTTGTTCGGCAAAAGACGATCCAACGTCAACGTGTTACCAGGTAAATCCTCAATCAAAAGCAACTCCTCACCACGCAACGCACCATTAGGCGAAAAAAGTACAACCTTATCACCTTCAAGCTGGCTCACAATCGTGCGGGTTTTGTCTTTAAGCTCCGGCGTTTTAAAATCTTTACCAATTCTCATTTTTGCTTTCGCAAGATTGTATTGCCGCACGCTAACAAGAGGATTTGATTTTTCAGGCGATTTATGAATCCGCTCTTCGTACCTGAAACCAGCAACAACTTCCATTTTTTCTGTTGTAGTTTTTTGTTGCTCGTTGCCAAGTTGCTTAACATCGCCGGTCACCAGCAACGACGTTTCAACTAAATCAACCGAACCAACTCTACGCGAACTTTTCAGCAAATATGAGTTGTTATTTTTTTTGTTTGCACTAGCGGCGGCAGGCGGTTGTGGAAGAGGTTTAGGTGTTGTTATGGTGAGGTCGGTGTAATGTTGATTGGTTTTTGTTGCGGTTTTGCTAATGGGAAATTCTTTGAGATTATCGTTTGCCTGATTCACTGGAGTTGTTTTAGCAAAGCGAATTTCAGGCGTTGGTTGTGGTTCTGTTTTAGTTTCTGCTTTTTTTTCTTTTGCTATTGCGGATTTACCCCAGATTATTTCTTTTTCTTTGTTGTTATTGTCATTGTTATTTGTGTAAGTTGATTTAATTGCGGTTTGGTCATTCGGATTGCGCAAGTTTGTACCGCTGTTAAGTTTAGCATCAACTTCATCATCCGACTGTAATTCAACCGCAACAAGTCTGCTGCTATTGCCGTTATTATCTGCCAAAATAAAACTGGCTGGATATAAAAGCACCACAAAAAATATAGTCGAAAAAAATATTGATAATCGCATTTTTACTCCTGATTTTTGGATGTCGGGTGGATGGATTATAAACAGTTCACACTTTAAATTTCGTTTGCCGCCGCCTGCTTTACAATTAGCTAAACGGCAATAATCAAAACTTAAAGTGTGAATAGTTTAAAATTCAGGTAAATTTGAAATTCGTTTGTATCCCAAATTGTTAGCTTGTTGAGCAATTTTGTATAGAATTTCAGATTGACTTCAGAATGTAACGGTTGTATCGGTAAAAATAGATATAAAACTTTGACTTAAAAATCAGAAATATCCGCATAATCCGCAAATCCCTTATTTGTCCAATTTCCCCTCGTAACCAACAAAGCCGCCAAGCACAGGTTTAGTTAGTTTTAGGTAACAGATTATTGAGGGTAAGAAAACACAAGAATGAGTAGTTAGTTGTCCCCGAAAAAGTCATTTGGTGCTATAAATTCTGGGCTTATCTGGTTGCAATTTAGAGTTATAATTTGCAATATAGTTATTGTTTTATCCGAGATTTTCCTTAAAACCTTGCAAATATTA
>JAITDV010000583.1 GCA_031282385.1 Planctomycetaceae bacterium
GATGCTGGAAGAGTATCGTGTTTCCCTTTTCGCCCAACGTTTGGGAACTTCCATAAAAATTTCCCCGCAACGCCTTGATAAACAATTCGAAAAAATCCGACGATAATTTTGTGTGTTCGCAAATTGTTCTATGCTATAAATAGGCGACCCCGATGGGGTCGAATTTGCGGAATATCCGAATGTTTTGGTAATTCCATGCGGTTACTTCGCTTCGTTCCCCCTGCCACGCCATTGAATTGTTACAAAAAAAAAAAAATAAAAATAAAACGGAACATTTGCGAAAATCAGCGTAATCTGCGGACTTTTCTCTCTGTCTTCTCGATGGTTAATAAAATAGACAGTAACGTTATAAAATGTCATTTTTCATCGGGAAACAATTCGGCGAGTTTCTTTTGAAGTGCTTCACCGCGTGCTTCGGTAAAAATAATTTTGCCGTCTTTGTCAACAAGAAACATTGTCGGTACTCCGACAATCGCATACTTTTTTCCTTGTAACGGTAAACCGGTTTTTTTTGTCAATTCTTCTGAAAGACAAATCCAAGGAATTTTTTCATCCTCAATAATTTTTTTCGTTGCCGGCAATTTGTCCCAGACATAAATTGAAACAATTTCAAAACCTTTGTTGTGATATTTTTCGTATGCTGAAAGTAATCCGGGAATTTCGGCTTTGCAAGGACCGCACCACGAAGCCGTAAATTTGACCAATACGTATTTACCGCGAAGAGTTGACCAATCAAAATCCGTATCGTCAACTGTTTTACCATAGATTTCGGGATTTGTGTCCACGAGACGAAGTGCGTAACCTTCCAGATATTCAAGCGTTGCTTTTTTATCTTTTTCCGGCAAATTAAATTCGTCGGATTTGACAAACGTAGTCAATTCACTTACTGTCTTCTTAACAAGTTGCGGGTCAACTGCTTTCCCTTCGGCAGAACCGGCAATTGAAACAATAACTATTAACGGATGTCGTTGATCTACCGTAACTCCGATTGTATTTGTCGTGGACAATGTTTTTGCTTTTTGCACAAACGCCGCAAATTTCTCTGTTGTAAAATTTTTGCGAAGTTCAAATGCGGCTTCCTCTGCAAATTTTGCGAAATGTTCAGTAATGACAAGGTTAGTAAGCCGACCTTCTTTCTCCAACTCACTAATCAATTCATTGAGGGCGGTTTGATTTTGAGGGTTAGGATTTTCTTTATTCCCTGCAAGATTGTCAGCTCGATTGAGATATTTTAAACCTCGATATTTGAATTGTAATCCTTTATCTTGTTCAGATTTATCATTAGTAATTTTGAGAATTTTTTCGCTGCTCGCAAGGTATGTTTCGCCTAGACTACGAATATATTTTGCATAAGGTTCTGATATTACTATCGCTTCTTTGGGAATATCGGCAGATTCTTCATTGAATTTCTTCTTTAATTCGGCGATGGTCACTTTAGTATAAGTCTCTATTTCTGTGACCATTTTTGCTTCGTCAAGTGAAGCAATCTTTGGAGGGGCTTCCGCAATTACAACCGAAATTGCCGACGCGGAAAACAGTAAAACTAACAATAATTTTGAGAGTTGCTTTGACATGTCAAATTTTCCTTTCTCAATTCAATGAGTTAAGTAAAGTAAAAACAGAAACACTAATTAACAGTAATAGTAAAAACATGACCAAACGGTTATCAAATGTTTTTATTTTTTCTAACGGAATTAACAAGATTTGCATAATTAACCTATTTCTAAATTTGTAAATTGTGAAAATTATGTCAATTTTGTGTTATTAAAAATAGAAACTTTATTTATCTGGTTTACTTGTCAGTTCAAAATTAAACACGTTTGGTGATTTTTTTGTTGCGGTAACCGTTTCTTTTGACTTGGTGCCGTATTGGGGCGGAATGAGGTTATGAGTTGGAACTCTTTCCATCGGGTCGTTTGTTTTCCGTGCGCCAGGGATTTCTTCAACCGCACGGAATTGAACCAAATATTCTTGTTACGGTACAAGACCATGTTCCGCCGAAAGCGAAAATTTACCGTCTTTTATCACGGCACCGGTTGCAACGGCAGGCGTTAACCCCGGAAGCGATGAAAAGGTAATATTGCCAAATGGAAGCGGTTTACCGTCAAAAGTTATTTCGCCGCGAACAGTAATACGTCTTTGCGGATTATTGTTGCTATCACAGCCGATAACGATTAGTAACAATAAAAGTGTGAAACTTAAATTTTTCATGTTTGAAAAAAGAGGGGTTAAAGTTGTCAGAACGATGATTTATGCGATTTATTTGATTGTTATGATTTTGATTGAATAACCTATAAGAAAAGCAACCTTGAATTGCATAAAATTGATACAAAAAACATCATGATTAATCAAATCAATCATAAAAATCATTGTTCAGACAACAAACAATTTAGTGTAATGAACCGACTTCACCGCCATTGGTAGAACCTGCGGCTCGCCAAATATCCAGATTGACCTGATTTGTTACAAACCGAATAGATCCGTCTGCAAGTCCCGTATTGACTCCTCCTGTGTGCCAACTTCGTGCCGCATATCGTATGTATTTACCGTCTCCATCAGTTGTTGAAGTGTTCATTAATGACAAGGGATGCAGGACATGTCCCGTTAATGCTACCCCCGTTGTAATATCCGCAACCATTGTATTGGGACCCTGGTTTGTATTAAAAAAACAGAGTACTCCACACCAAATGAGACCGCGCCAATCGTTGGGGGAACCGTCTGGTGAAAGACCTTGAACTGTTTCTGAAAGAGCAACGGTGTTAGATGTTCCGTCAATAATATTTTCCATCGCAGTTGTAAGTGGATAAGCCGCAGATGCACCAGTAATATTGGGATAGCAACTGCCTGTAAACATTGCACGGTATTGCGACACTCTACCAAAGACCTCACCATCAATCAGACAGTTACGGGGATCACCAGAGGACGGATCACGTTTGTAAACAAAATCAATACATCCCTCTCGTCCCATACAAACAACATAATTATGGCTACGAAGTGGTGGTACAACTGAAGGGAGTGAAAGTTTGTTTTGATTACCGTCTGAAGGACAAGTATAGACGGAAATTACCAAATCACGTAAACTGCTACTGGAGGCATAGCTCGCATTAAAGTCATATCCAGCAAAATTCGTACTTTTTTCAATGAAAGGAAATAACTGTACAGCCCAAGTTCCGAATACATTGGCACGTGCGCCCCATGGAAACGATTGTTGAACATCGTGGTAATTGTGCATTGCCAGTACAACTTGTTTCTGATTGTTTGTACACTGCATACGTCTTGCAGCTTCTCTAGCGGCT
>JAITDV010000502.1 GCA_031282385.1 Planctomycetaceae bacterium
ACCGTTTCAGGATTGCAATTCATCATGATGGCACGATAACCCATCCGCTTAACAGTGAACGCCGCGTGGCAGCAACAATAATCAAATTCAATCCCCTGACCAATACGGTTGGGACCGCCGCCGAGAATTAGGACAGACTTTTGAGGTTGTGTGGTTTGCATTTTTGAGGTTAGAATAAGTTTTTGTAGATGGTAAATTTATCGTAAAATTGCTTTGCCCCAGTCCCTTTAGTACTCATTGTTTAAAATATTCAGTATTAGGGACATAAATGAAAAAATTTATAATCTTAACGAAAAATAAAAGTTGAAATTTCGTATCATTTCAGTGGAATATTTTTTTAACAATTAGCAACTAAAAAGGTGAACGATAATTTTATTTTTAACTTAATTTTTTAAATACGGAACAGACAGAAAAACAGCAAACGGAAAAGTATAAAGTATCAAATAAAAATTCCGTATTTTCCGTTATTCCGTTTGTTCCGTTATTCCCTCCCCAAAAAAGAAGGGCAACAACGGCATAAGGATTAATAATGTTGCATTCGAGTGAAATGATACGAAATTTCAAGTAAGAGGAAGATATCTCATTGGTTTTTCCTATAACTTAATAATCCATTGACAAATCATTGTTAATTGTTCTTCATTTGTCAAGTTTGCGGCATGGGATAAGGTTTTGTTCTGTAGTTGTTCAAAAATTTCTTTTGCCATTGCTTTTTCTATTACTGCACCAATAAAAAACGTCAACGGGTTCAAACCTTCACGTTCAAAACTTTCGCGAATTCGTTTTAGTGCGGTTGCCGCAGTTTTCCAATGTTCATCCGCTCCAGCCGGATCAATTCCTGCCTTCAATTCTCCCAAAGCAATATATTTGTCGGGTTGTAATAAAAGTGAATTTTTTCCGCGAATTGGTTCATTTTGTTTTCCGTTCAGAAGAATCATATCAACATTTTTTCCAACCAATGGAACATTCAGGTTGAGATAGAACAAGCGGTCATTCCAATAGAATGCTTTAACCCGTTTTTCAAATCCTGCTTCGTTTGTTGCTGATTTCCATTGTTGCAATTCTGAATCCAGCCATTGATATTCAATTCCCGCTAAACTGAAAGAGGAGATCATTGCCCGAAAAAATTTCTGTACGCCCAACGAACCGGCAAGATTCCTCGCTTTTCCGCCAAGTGTATCACCTTTGACCATCAAAAAACGATAAACCAACTCATCAACAAACGCAACTCCCACCGGTTCAAGAAAACGTTCGATTAAATTCTTAATTGTGTTTGTTTTATCGGTATCTGATAAATGATTCAACGCCTTATCCGAAAGACCTGATGCTGTTAATAATCCCTCTCTGATTTCAACAATTGACAATAAATCATTCGGTGTTTTCGCTTGTGAAGCAAGAATTTTCAATGTTTTTGCTTGTTCAACAAACGGCGAAGCCAAAAAGTTTTTTTCAAGAGCCATTGCCATGAAACCGGCTCTTGTTGCTTCATGCGGTGTTACCAAATTGGTTGGCGATTTTATGGATAATACTATTTCTTTTGCCATAAATAAATACATTTACGAAGATTCGTTTTGCCGTATGTTCCCATTTGTTGACTACTATTACCTTTACTTTGCGGTAAAACATAAATCTGTTTCACCTCAAAACCGAAATCTTCCGCAAAACTTGATAAAATCAAATCCACAGGAATCTCTTCACCACCATATCGGACATTGTCATTAACCATGACACAATAACCATTTTGTTTCAATAGACGCGACATTTCGGCAATCACAAAACACATTTCGTAAAAATAATTTTTTACCATTCGTGAAACACTTTTGTTGTTGAGCAATTCACGCCGATTCAATTCATCGAAAACAGCGTTAACTTCCTGTACTGCCGGATTATTTTCATAACACTTAAGAATTTGTGCAAACCGTTTTTCCTGCCCTGTTGTTGTGTAAACTTGTTTCAAAAAATCGTTTTTATCTTTATTTTCCACAGTACAGGATAACAACGCTTGTCGCAAATTCCGAACGTCCTCTTGATTTTTACCAAGAAAAACTAATTCCAACGCATACGTTCTCGTGTAATCATAACGGTTACAATAAGGCGGTGAAGTCATGATAAAGTCAAAAGAGCTCTCCTCCATTGACGGCAAAATATCTAAACACGAACCCTCAAATAAATAAATCGGCAAACGTTTTATGGTGGTCAATGGCTCCTTGTCAAACAACGAAGTGGATGTTTTTGAAAGGTCGTCCAGTATCATGTCAACTTTACTTTGTATTGCTTCTTCAAAGGTATAAATTTTTCCTTTATTAAACGGTTTACCGGACAAGTTCCGATTTGAACGAGTATCCCATCGCAAAAATTGACCATCTTTCCGTGTAAAACTAATTTCTTCAAGGATTGAGAAAGCAATAAATTGTAAAAGTGTTTTTAGATAACCGTCCCTTAAACTATTACAAGCGTTGATATACCGATTAAGTTGTTCCTCTGTTTCCGGTAAAAAAGCATCTTTTGTTGTTGCGATATGATTCAGTGTTTTCAACAAACTTGTTTTCGGCATTTTATCCATAATTTGCTGAATTGCTTTTTTAATTTCACGATTACTGACATGATTTGCCGCTTCACGGGCTTTGATTACAAACGCACCGACCGGCAATAATTCAATACCAACCGATTCCCAACCAAGTTCTTGTCCGGTAAAAAGTGTCGTTCCCATACCAGCAAATGGATCAAGCAACCGTCCCGATTTGATATTTAATCTTTCGAGAAAAAAACGAACAAGTTCTGTGGAAAAACCCTCTTTATATTTGAACCAACGGTAAAACGGTAACTGTTTATTCGCTTGAAAACTGACCAAACGACGACTTAACAGATTC
>JAITDV010000572.1 GCA_031282385.1 Planctomycetaceae bacterium
TGATAAGTTTAGGCAACAAATTTATTTTATTCATGAATTAACATAAATTTACACAAATTATTTAATTCATGATCAATCGTAAAAATTCGTGGACAAAATGAGTTTTTAGAAGTTCCCAATGGTATATTCTGAGCCTTGTCGTAAACTAAAGAAAGAATTTTCTCAATTGCCGTAAAAGCCAACTTTACCCGTTTGCTGCAAAAATTCGAGGTGCTGTTGCAGGGACACCGGAAACCATGATTCACCAAAAAAGTAACAAACAAAATCCCTAGATTAACGGAATACCAATTACCAATTAGAGAAAAAATCCCGCCAGCGAAAAAAATACGCACATAAACACATTATAAACTGTTCATACTTGAATTTTCATTTACCGCCGCCTGCTTACTTATCGGAAAGCAGGCTTGTACGCTCTTGAGTCACGCAAATTATAGTACGAACAGTATAGTAGCATTAGTAATATGTCCAAGTATGTCAAAATCAATTAACTTTTCGCAACTATTCAGTGTGGTGTTGTGGGATTCAATTTGAAATTTTAGAGTTTCCCATTTTTATTTCTATCCAACCATTGGCAAGTTTTGCGTATCCCTTCTTCAAATGAAATTGGTTTGTATCCTAATTCGGTTTCTGCTTTTTCAGATGAAAAAGCCCAGTCAACTAAAAAAGTTCTTACCCAACCCGGAGTAAATATTGGATAAACACCTAGTAAATTTGCAAACCACTCCGAAATATACGCGATCAAAAAAGGCGTAAAATAATAAATCCCCCACCTAAAACGCTTAACTCCGTCAACTTTGTCTAAAATTGAAAATAATTCACCTAACTTCAAATTTTCCCCACCCAAAATATAACGCTCTCCAACCTTGCCCCGCTCCAATGCCAAAATTAGCCCCAAAACAACATCATCCACATAAACATAATTACCAATATTGCGTCCAAAATTAAAAACTACAGGCATTCTGCCTTTGCGTATCATAGAAATAAGTTGCGTAACCGTGTTCGATTCCGACATTAAACCCGGTCCATAAACCCGCGTTGGATTAACTATAACTAGCGGAAATCCTTTGGCGGCTAATTCCAATGCCTCACGTTCCATTATTGTTTTTGATCGTTCATATTCCGTGAAAAAATTATCATTAGCGCGTACCGTATTCTCATTCCCAACCACATCAGATTCCGTCGGACCAAACGTAACTATCGTCGATGTCCAAACTACACGCCCCACCCCAACCTCCACCGCAACATCAAAAACATTGCGCGTTCCCAAAATATTAATCTCATCATAAATACACAATTCCTTTGCCCAATTTTTCGCATAAGCCGCAAGATGAAACACATATTTGCAACCATACATTCCATGCCGAAGCGAATCTACATCAGTAATATCACCTTGCACATAATTCACTCCCTCAATTTTTTCACCAGCTAGGTACTTTGGATTTCGCGTAAGAACATTGACAAAACAACCGCGCCGCACTAATTCTCCCGTCAACTTGCTCCCAATAAATCCAGTACCGCCAGTAACAAATATCCGTTCTCCAGATTCAATTAACATATCATCACAATAATATAAAAAGTTTTGTAACTACTGCTCATCCTATAAATTGCCTGACTCAATAGCGTAAAAGTCCACTCGCCAATAAGTAAGCAGGCAACTATAAAATGAAATTTAAGCGTGAATAATTCATTAAGGGAACTTCTAAAAAACCATTTTGTCCACGAATTCTCACGAAATTTACGAATCAAATAATTTGTGCAAATTCCTGCCAAATCGTGAATAAAATAAATTTATTGTCCAAACTTGTCAACCCTGAAAATTTTGATAATCCTATCAAAAAAACAGTTTTTAGAAATTGTCATTCGTAAGATTTATTATTACATTTTTGATTTTCCAATCAAGATTACCCCCGATATTATAAAAAATTTATCGGCAAAAAAAATTTTTTTTAACAAACAATCAAAAAAATAATAATACAGTTTCGCCCTTAATTTTTAGGTTTTTTTTGCTAAAACAGAATTATGCAACTGTCAAAAAACTAAATATTGACGACCAAAATTTTGCTTTCAGACGAACTCTTTGAAACCGCCCCCATTGACACTTTTCGCACTGATGGTAAATTTACCGCCTTTCAATCGCGACTCAAAAAAACTGTTTCGTAAGAGACCTGCTGGCAGAATAAGTCAATCAAATACAGAATGATAACAGTTGCAAAATTACCGCGACTATACACCGACAACTGAAATAAACGACAGTTAATTTCAGCCAATATCAAACAAACCACGAACATAACCGCACACGAAACAATAAGAATAAACGGCAAATTAGACAGCAATGAAACAACAATATTCGACGTTTGTCAACAAAACGTCAATTTTGGTTTCTGCTACTATCTGAGTTTCAGTCAAGTTATTTGGCAATTAGGATGTCGAAATTTATGCCGAAGCGCGTTTTCAATTCGCAATTTTAGTACAAATTGTAAATTGAAATTTGTTGATGGACAAAGCCGTTTGTTTTCAGTAAAGATTTTTTTGTACTGACTTGCAAAGATATACCGTAAGTAGTCGATTTTGCTGCAAACCTGATGTTGTTGTTCAGATAAGTTGTGCACTTTTTCATTTACGAGCGTCTGCCTACTGTAAAGCAGGCTTTTACGACCATGAGCTACATAAGTACGAGTAGTATATGAATAATTATACGTTAGAATTTGGTAACACAAAAAAAGTTGGAACAGACTCCGATAAAATAAGTATTGCAAGTTTTGTTCGGAATTGAGGTTTGAACAGTTTATCAAGTTTGTAATATTGAGCAGACACAGATACGAAATGGTTGTAACAAAATCAAAAAATTTGACTTCGCTGATGCAGAATTTAATTGATGTAATTGCTATATTCCAAATTTTTGGACTGGCAAATACAAACGAAATTTTTAATGTGAACAGTTTAAAAATTATTAGTGGAGATAGACAGTGAGTGTGCTTGGGCAAGAAACAATAAGAATCAGAATGGAAGCATTTGATAACGCGGTGTTAGATCAAAGTGCAGCGGATATAGTTGACACGGCGAAACGTACAGGTTCGTTGGTTCGCGGTCCGATTCCTTTGCCTACCCGCATTGAACGTTATACCGTTCTTTCAAGTCCGCATGTTGATAAAAAAGCAAGACAGCAGTATGAAATAAGAACTCATAAACGAGTAATTGATATTGTTCAGACAACAGCCAAAACAATCGACGCACTGAACAAACTCACTTTGCCTGCTGGAGTGGATATAAAAATCAAAACAAGCGGCAAAAAATAAAATTAATCCACGTAAATAGAGTTAAATTCAGATAATCAATACACACAGTTAAATTTGAACTAGTTTATCGCAAAGCTTGGAAGTTGGCGGAAACAATAAATTATAAGTGTGAATTGTTAAAACCCTCAAAAGACATCCATTGTAAAAGACAAATGAAACGCTTTTCTGTTGCGGTAAATTAATCGCATAAGGTTAATAAACTGCTCGTATTATAAATTCATGATCCAAAAACGTAAGAGCCTAATTTTCAGTAGGTAACAGGCGGCAGAAAATGAAATTTAATGTGTGGACAGTTTAAGCCTCTTGTTGCGAAAAGCGATCTGGAATAACAATTAGATGTGGCAATTTGAATACGTTTTTTGTTTTTATATTGACTTGTTGGTGTTAGTTTACACAATGTACTTTCGTCCTATGAATTGCATGATTCAAAAAGCGTAAAAGCTCGTTTGTCGGTAGGTAAACAGACGCCGACAAATGAAATTTAAAGTGTGAACAGTTTAGTGTGAATAACAAATAAATAGAATTTTTTGTAGCAATACGATTTCGTCAAATGTCAATCGGACTTTTAGGACAAAAAATAGGATGTACTCAATTGTACACAGAGACAGGTGAAGTAATTCCGGTTACGGTTGTAAAGTTGGGACCTTGCCATGTTCTCCAAATTCGCAGCAACGACCGCGACGGTTACGAGGCTGTTCAACTTGGGTACGGCGACAAATCACGGAATAGGGCGGCAAAATGTGAACGCGGTCATGTTGCTCAAATAGAAAGTAAACGGCGCAAAACACGATCAAACGCCGGAATAGTTTTGCTCCCCAAAGCTGGATGCGAACCGAAAAAATTTGTCCGTGAATTTCGCATACCCACCGACGGTTACAATGTAGGACAAGAAATAAAAGTTGACGTTTTTGATAGCGTACTTTCTGTAGATGTTACCGCAATTAGTAAAGGTTCAGGTTACACCGGCGTTATGAAACGACACAATTTCGGTGGACAACGCGCATCACACGGTGTAAAAAAATGCCATCGCCATTTGGGAAGTAGCGGTTGCAGCGCGTTTCCAAGCCGTACACAAAAAGGGAAACGAATGGCTGGTCAATACGGAACTGACAAAGTAACAGTGCGTAACCAGAATGTTGTGTTGGTTGATAAGAAAAATGATTTGCTTGTAATTCGAGGTGCGGTTCCGGGACCTAAAGGCGGTTACGTTACCGTCAAACCCGCAAATTATAAACCTGCACCCAAAACGAATCATTGGAAAATGACAAAAGAAAACGCAGCCGTAAATACAATAGATGCAACAGAAAACGTAGAGGAGAAGAGTTGATAGTAAATGTAACGTAATTTTTTATTGCGTTATTTAGATTTGTTTATATTTGAGATAATAGTGTTGTTTAGTGTCCCGCCGATTGGGTCGGATAATAGTAAGTTTTAACTAAATGTTTTTTGATTTAGGTGTGCCATGTCGGGCGTCGAATTGATAATTTACGATAAATACGGTAAGGAAGTTGATAGATTGACAGTATATACTGAATTGCTTGTCGGCAATATTAGTAATCAGCTTCTGCATGACGCAGTAGTTATGTACCAATCTAACCTCCGTCAAGGTTCAGCTAAGTCAAAAACGCGAGCCGAGGTTGCAGGTCACAAGAAAAAAATGTACAAACAAAAAGGTACAGGTAATGCTCGCGCAGGTCATCGCCGAAGTGGTGTCCGTCGCGGTGGCGGTCATATTTTTGCCAAAAAACCAAGAAATTGGTTTTTCAGATTGCCGAGTAAAGCGTTGAAAAAAGCTGCACGAATGGCGTTTGTAGCAAAATTGAACGACAAACAAGTTATACTCATTGACACTTTGACAATCGAAGAACCAAAAACTAAAGAAGTTGCCGGCATCCTTAAAGCTCTCAAAATAAATGAAACCGTACTCGTCGCGGTTGAAAAACATAATATAAATCTTTATAAAAGTTTCCGCAACATTGAAGGAGTACGAATTCTACCTGTTCCCGATCTAAACGCTTATGAAATTCTCCGTCAGAAAAGGCTCTTAATGACCCGCTCAGCTTACGAGTCGTTCGTCAATTCAATAATAAGCCCAACCGATTACGAAACAGCACTTAACGAGTTAAAAAAAACAACAACAGATAACACTCCAAAACCTTAATAACAATATTAATTTTAATATTCATGGAATAAACAACTATTAAGAATCAATCGTTCAAAAATAACAAAATAATTTCCAAGTATTTATAAGTCAATAATTTAATCAAGAAACAAAATTTGCCAAACTCTGCAATAACGCAAATTGCGGCGGATCAGAGAATAGTGAAGTTGAATTAATGGGAGGCGTATCGTGCCAAGACAAATAGATATTACAAAAGTAAATCTGAAACTCGAGCCTTATCAGATTGTTCTCAAACCGGTAGTTACGGAAAAGGCTTATGACCACGCCGAACATCGTAACATATTCACGTTTGAAGTAAATGGTTTAGCGAATAAAAAACAGATTAAAGATGCAGTTGAGTTTCTTTTTGAGGTCAAAGTAATTGAGGTTAAGACGCAAAAACGCAAAGGCAAAGAGCGGCGCGTCCGTCACATACTCGGGAAAACGACTCCTATTAAACGTGCGTTGGTAAGGTTGCATGAAGATGACAAGATCAATTTCGGTTAGTTGTGTTAAATTTTTTTAAGTTCAAGTTAATTTGCGTAGAGTTTCGGTTTTTTGGCAAATTGTTGTTTGCCTATTTTTTGTTACGAAATTTGATTTATGCTAGAGCGAGTTTGCGGCGGTTGATCGTTTGGTTGTAATTCGCTGAAGTCAAAGTAGTTGAAAGATAATAATGGCATATTAGTGAACAGTTTATAGAGAGTTCAAATGGGAATAAAGAAATATAAACCAAATAATGCTGGTCGCCGGAATATGAGTGTAAGCGATTTTGCTGAACTCACAAAAAATTCGTCGCCTGAAAAAAAATTGTTGCGGGCTAAACGACGCACCAATGGGCGTAATAATCAAGGTATTATTACTGTTCGGCATCGTGGCGGCGGTCATAAGAAGCAAATCAGATTAATTGATTTCCGACGTAACAAAGACGGAATAGAATCGGTTGTTGCATCAATTCAATATGATCCTAATCGAAGCGCGAGAATTGCTCTTTTGAAATATGTTGATGGTGAAAGGCGTTATATTGTTGCGCCAGAAGGATTAAAAGTAGGTGTAAAGGTTCTAAGCGGAGCTGGGGTGCCGCCTAATCTTGGTAATTGTTTGCCACTTTCAGAAATCCCGTTGGGAGCGGAAGTACACAATATCGAACTACAACCAAGCCGAGGCGGTGCTTTGTGTCGCTCCGCCGGTTCGAAAGCAATATTGGTTGCCCGCGATCCGGAAGCAGGTTGGGCGCAATTAAATATGCCAAGCGGTGAAATCAGACGAGTACCTATAAAATGCCGTGCAGTCATTGGAGTTGTAGGCAACATTGACCACATGAATATTGAAATCGGTAAAGCTGGGCGAAGTCGTTGGTTGGGACGTCGTCCACATGTTCGCGGTACAGCTATGAATCCGATTGACCATCCGCACGGTGGCGGTGAAGGTCGTACCAAAGGCGGTCGCCATCCGGTATCGCCCACAGGTAAACCAACAAAAGGTACTTCAACACGTAAAAAACGTAAACCAACTAACAAAGCAATTATTCGCCGTAGAAAAAGCAGACGTTATGGTGTTTTGAAGTTATCGTAGTAATTTGAATTTGAAATTGTTGTTGCCTTGTTTTTGAAGACGAAAGAGTTGGTGAGATGAATTGAATATTCACAATCGTTTTGTATAGTTTTATTTATGAATTTTATTAATTAATTGGACAATAAACGTTACCAAAATTCAACTTGTTTTTCGCGTTTAATCCCCCGCGAATTTATTTTTTGGGATTAAGTTGGCTATGAGCAGATCATTAAAAAAAGGACCGTTTGTCAATGCTAAACTTTTAGCAAAGGTCGAGAAATTGGATAGTGTTGTCAAAAAAGAGCCTGTAAAAACTTGGGCGCGAGCGTGTACGATAGTTCCGGAATTTGTTGGACATACGTTTCTTGTTCATAACGGTAAGGTTTTTGTCAAGGTTTTTGTTACCGAAGAAATGGTCGGACATAAACTGGGCGAGTTTTCAATGACACGTATTTTCAGAGGTCACGGCGGTAAAGGCGGTAAGAAATAAGGATAAATTTGCAACTGTCAGTTTTATTTTGGTTAGTAGTTTTTTAATGTTTTGATTTGTTGTTTAACGTTTTATTATTGGAAATAGGTGTTGCAGTGATACAAAAAAACGAAACTAGTGAAGGTAAAAAGAAGGAAACATATAAATCTGTCCATCGTTACGTTCAGATGAGTGCGAGAAAGATTCGACCTTACGCTGATCTTGTGCGTGGTACATTTGTGGATGAAGCGTTGGAGATACTTTCGTGTTATCCGTCGCGTGGCGCTAAACTTGTCCGGCAAGCGATTTATAACGCGATCAAAAATGCAGAAGACAGAAAAACTTCGGGCAAAGTATCAGACCTTGAAGTAGTAGATGTTAGGATCGATGGAGGTCCGATGGGTAAACGTTTCCGTCCCAAATCACGCGGTTCGTCAAGTGTGTATTACAAACGCAGTTCGCATATTACAGTTGTGGTTGGTTGATGCTGGCTGCAATGTTTAATCCGCGAGCGGGTAAGCGGGCTTAATTGTTATGATAATTCAAGCAAAAACCCGTAATTTATACTGAACATGTATTAAACTGTTCACACTTTAGTTTTTACACGCACAAATTTGACATTTGGAATACCTGTTTTATTGTTTTTGTGCAGACAAATTCTAAGGTACTTTCAGTATAAATGTGAACAGTTTAAACAAGTGAATTAAATCTCAACAAGAAACATGTATAGTATTAGAAACCGCAGGATAACATGGGTCAAAAAGTAAATCCGGTAGCATTTCGTACCGGCATTATGGAGGAGTGGAAAAGTCGTTGGTATGCTTCCAAAAAAGATTTTGCTGAACTACTTGTAGAAGACAAGAAAATCAGAGATTTTATTAAGAAGCGTAAAGATGTTGCAGACAAACCGCTTTATCCGGCAATTGCCAAAATTGAGATAGAACGAACACGTGATGAAGTTCGTGTTGTGCTTTTTTCCGCCAAACCTGGTATTATGATTGGTCAACGTGGTAGAAAAGTCGAAGAACTTCAGGAAGATTTGCAACGAATAACCGGACGGCGAGTCAATCTCAAAATTGAAGAGGTGGTTCGTCCTGATATTGTTGCTCAGCTAGTAGCGGAAGATATCGGCGACCAGTTGGTCAGACGTGTTAGTTTCCGTCGCACGATGAAGCGGGCGATGGAACAGGCAATGGAAGCTGGCGCGAAGGGTATAAAAATTCAGTTGTCGGGTCGATTGGGTGGTGCCGAAATGGCAAGATGTGAAAAACAAATTGCCGGTTCAATTCCACTTTCGACGTTGCGTGCGAAAATTGATTATGGTTTCCACGAAGCCAAAATCGCACAAGGTCATATTGGAATCCAAGTTTGGATAAATCAAGGCGAGTATAGCGAGGACGAGAACAATGGCGCGAATGCCCAAACGAGTCAAACATCGAAAAATCCAAAGAGGTCGTATAAAAGGTGAAGCGACCAGAGGAAACGATGTAACTTTCGGAGATTACGGATTACAAACGCTTGAAGGCGGTTGGATTAGTGCTGCAACAATTGAAGCAGGACGTATCGCCGCACAACAATACCTCAGAACAGAGGGACGTTTGTATATTCGAATATTCCCAGATAAATCCATTACGTCTATCCCATTGGAAACACGTATGGGAAAAGGTAAGGGTGAGCCTGAATATTGGGCTGCGGTTGTAAAACCCGGAACAATAATGTACGAAGTTGCAGGCGTACCCGAAGAAACAGCAAAATTATGCTTCAACAGGTTAGCTCATAAAATGCCCGTAAAATGCAGATTCGTAAAACGAAAAATAATGTGAATATGGGTACAAAGTCGCTTGTTCTTTAGTTTTTGAGAGAGACGCGATTTGAAAAATTTTCAGTGAGCAATATCTGATAATTTAGTTTTGTCTTTGCGGTCAACGAAAATCATTGTCATAGGTTTGCTTTATTGATTTTTGTCAATGATCTTTTTGAATATACAAAGAGAAATTTTGGTATTTAAATATGCCAATACAAAGTAAAATCGGCAACACAAAAATATCAAAGCAAAATTTTGTTTGTTAAGCCCGCAATTTGTCAGCGAAATTTAAGTGTAAATAATAATTTAGTAATTCCAAAATTCACAGCAGGTAAAAGGAGTAATTAGAATGTACGCGGAAAAAATAGCCGAGCTTAAAGGAATGACTGATGAACAACTTGGCGTCTTGTTAAAAGACGCTAAAGATTCCTTGTTTAGGTTGAGGTTGCAGGCGCGGATGGAACGTTTGGATTCGCCCAGCGAATTGATGCGGAACAAGAAGTTGATCGCGCGTATCCTTACAATCAAATCACTCCGAAAGCTTGAACAAGCTCGCGCGTCAAAAAATGGAACTTAAAACAAAAGAAGTTCAAACTCAGGTTACATTGTTCCAATTTGTCAATTGTGAATAGTTTTTGTTGCCAGTTGAACAAATTATTCAGTTTTCAAGTAATTTGAATTGTATTTAAGATTTGTTGAATTTGGCGGCTTGTTTGAATGTGGTCGAGTTTCAAATTGTACCAAATGTACTTTGAGATTCGACGACCAAGAAACGTAAATACAAATTTTACAACAGATGTGTCTGATTGAGTTGCCGAAATTGAAAGTGCAATCAGTTTAAATATGTTTGTCCGAATATTTTCGGAAAGAGGTTGAAATCAAATGCCTAAAAGAGTAGTAGTCGGCGTCGTAACAAGCGACAAGATGAAGAAAACCAGACGAGTAGAAATTTCACGGCTTGTGAAATATCCGAAATACGGTAAATACGTGAAACGCCGTACAGTTTGTTACGTTCATGATGAAGAAAATTCATCAGCTGTTGGTGATACAGTTGAAATAAGGGAGAGTCGTCCTTTATCACGGCTTAAACGTTGGCAACTTGTGAAAATAGTTACCAAAGCTAATTTGCTTGACGTTGCCGCATTGCGGGTAGCCGCCAAGAACGCCGCCGCTAATCAACCTGTTGCAGAAAATACCTAAAAGAGTAATTGCAATAGTAACAGTTTGATGCTGAGTGATTTAGAGTTTGACTGTAAAGAGTTTGGTTGTCAGCAAGTTTTAAACTGTTCACATTTGAATTTTCTGTAACCTACGCAGTTTATTTGTTAGTGAGTCCGTTTTAATGCTTTTGAGTTACCGAATTCTAAAATGTGATCGTTTTATGCGGCAAAACATTTGAATTTAAAATTAAAAAATTTTTCAAGGTATAAATATTTGAGGTGGATTGAGTTATGATCCAGATGCAAACCAGATTGGACGTCGCGGACAACACCGGAGCAAAAGAGTTGATGTGTATCAAAGTACTTGGCGGTACGCATAAACGATTTGCGGGTTTGGGCGATATTATTGTTTGTTCGGTCAAGTCAGTGATTCCGGGCAGCAATATCAAGAAAGGCGCTGTAGTTAAAGCTGTAATCGTGCGTACAAAAAAATCAGTCCGTCGAGAAGATGGCAGTTACGTGCGGTTCGATTCCAACGCGGCAGTCTTGATCGATAACAATAAAAATCCGATTGGTACGCGTGTTTTCGGAGCAGTTGCCCGTGAATTGCGCGATAAAGACCGTAAGAAGAAAGGTAAAGGCAAAGCGCGAGGCGAGGAAGGTTTTGTTAAAATCATTAGTCTTGCGAGTGAGGTAGTTTGAGATATTTTTAAGTTGGCGATATGTGTTGCGGAGTAATTGCAAAATAATTGCAAGAGTTGTATTGAACAGAAAATAAAGGTTATTGTTTGTACGTTTTTCAGGTGTAAGTCATGCGTGTCAATAAAAATGATTTGGTTGTAGTTCTCACGGGACCTAGTCGTGGCAAAAGAACAAAAGTCATGAAAGTAGATCATGAAGCGGGCAAGGTTACGCTCGAAGGTGTAGCGATTGTAAAAAAACATGTGCGCAAAAGCCGCCGTAATCCGCGTGGAGGTCAACTTTCATTAGAAATGGCAATACCGGCATCAAATGTTCAGGTAATTTGTCCTAAATGCGATAAACCAACCCGTATTGGCGCACGTATCGATGAAGACGGCGCAAAATATCGGGTCTGTAAAAAATGCAAAGCTGACATTAGCCAAATTTCACCTAAAAAGAAAAAAATTAATAAGTCAACTGTTAAATAAACACAGAGTCAATAGGTCGCAATATTTTAATATTTGCGTTATTATGCCGTTTGCTTGTGCAAATTATATTTGTGATTAATGTCGGACTTTTGTGTGCTGGAAACACACGCGGATTGAATGTAACGGGAGAGAATTGATGTTAGTACCACGTTTACAAGAAAAATACAAAAAAGAAATCATACCTGTTCTCAAAGAGAAATTGGGTCGGGACAATATAATGTCTTTGCCCCGATTGGAGAAAATTGTCGTGAATATGGGTGTGGGCAGTAGTATTGCCGACAAGAAGTATATGGAAGAAGCGGTTGATGTGCTTACACAAGTTACAGGTCAAAAACCAGTAATAACAAAAGCACGAAAATCAATTGCTAATTTCAAATTGCGTGAAGGGATGAATATTGGGTGTATGGTAACACTTCGCGGTGCAAGAATGTATGAATTTCTTGATCGATTGATTTCAATTGTGCTTCCGCGAGTTCGCGATTTTCAAGGTTTGAATCCAAAAAGTTTCGACGGTCGCGGTAATTATAATCTCGGTTTGACAGAATTTTTGGTTTTCCCTGAATTGAATCCTGACAAATATACTAAAAGTCAAGGAATGAATATAACATTTGTTTCTCGCGGTAGAGACGACAACGAATCACGCGAAATGCTCCGCGCATTTGGCATGCCGTTCAGAGCTGACGCACCGCCGAAACACAAAAAAATATAACATCAGTTTTATTGCAATATTATAGACAATATTGTTTAAAATAATTACAAAAAACCGTGTTGATTTTGTGGTAACGTTCATTCCAGTTTATAAAAATTTAATATTAACGTTACAAAAAATGCATTTTTTTGATTGCCCAAATTAGCAATTCAAAAAAACAGCAACATGTCATCAAATGAAATAACTTATTCAAAATAAAAAATGGCAAGTACATCAAAAATCAATAAAGCAAAACGGAAACCAAAGTTTTCAACTCGTCGGGAAAACAGATGCCAAATTTGTGGTAGACCACGTGCGGTTTATCGTAAATTCGGTATTTGCCGGATTTGTTTCCGTAACCTTGCAAATCAAGGACTTATACCAGGAGTAAAGAAATCTAGTTGGTAAAATTTAGTATTGCCGGATGTGGTATGGTTAGTTTTATACCAGGCGTACTTTAATTCGGTAACACAAAGACATTACAACTGTTTTTCCAATAGATTTAAGTCAGAATAGGTTGTTAAATTTACGAGCGGACAGTTTAAAATTAAAATGTTCAGTTTTCTAAGATTTTAGCAACCGGCTTGGACTTTGCCCCCCAAGTATTAAATTAAATGGATAAATACGCGAACTATGCGTAATTTTAAGTACGTAATTATAAGTGTGATTAGTTTAAGATACGTGAAATAAATTAAAGAATACAAAGAATAATTTGCTTGAAAATAAACTATGTTAACAGATCCGATTGCTGATTTACTGACCCGCATACGTAATGCGGTCAAGATTGAAAAAGTGTTTGTCGATGTTCCGGTCTCAAATGAGAAAAAAGGAATAGTTGATGTACTTAAACGCGAAGGTTACATTTGGGACTGGGAAGTTGTCGAATCTAAACCGGTTCCGTTGATTAGAGTGCATTTAAAATATGGACCGAACGCTGAGAAAGTTATCACAAAGGTTAAACGAATCAGCAAGCCTGGTTGTCGGGTTTATCTTCAAACAGCCGCATTCAAACCGATTCTCAATGGTCTTGGAATACAGATACTTAGCACAAATCGTGGGATTTTAAGCGATCGTGAAGCAAAATTGAGAAATGTTGGCGGTGAAGTAATTTGTCATGTTTGGTAGTTAGTTAATGAGGTAAGTAGTAATAGTGTTCATTGTGTAGGACCGGAATTATTACCGGCAAGTCAGGAGTTGTTCCTAATGTCAAGAATTGGAAAAAAACCTATTGTTATTCCTAATAACGTCAAAGTTTCTTTGGAAGGTCAAGTTTTGACTATCGAGGGACCGTTGGGAAAATTACAGCAAGTGTTTAGTCCGAATGTTAGCGTTAAGTTTGATAGCGCGGCAAAAGTAATTAAAATTGAGCGGACGAATTCAACACGCTTAGCCGCTGCGATGCACGGACTTTACAGAGCTTTGTTCCAAAATATGGTAATTGGAGTTACAACCGGTTACGAGAAAAAATTGGAGATATTCGGTACTGGTTATTTGTTTGCGTTGGAGAAAGGCGTACTTCAAGTTCGTGCAGGTTTTGCCCATGAAGTACACAAAAAAATACCGGATGGTTTGGAGGTTAAATGCCTTGATCAAACTCATTTAAGCATAAAAGGAACTGACAAACAACTTGTAGGTCAATTCGCCGCCGAAATAAGAAGTATCAGAAAAGCAGAACCATACTTGGGTAAAGGCATAAAATATGACGGTGAAGTAATACGGCGCAAACAATCGAAAAATAAGCAGAAGTAAATTGCTCAACACATTTGCAATCCGGCGTCATGATGCAGGTTGTCCGATATTTAAGTTTGCGAAAGTTACAGGTTTTGTAAGGGGATAGTTTAACAAGGTCAAGATATTATAGTGGTGTTCAAGTGAAAAAAATTAGTCAAATAAACAGACAACGAAGAAACAGGGCGTTTCGTGTATCGAATGCTGTTAAACGTTATTCGTCCAGACCGCGTCTTTGCGTATTTCGCAGTAACGCCAATATTTACGCCCAGATAATTGATGACAATTCGGCGAAAACGTTAGTTGCCTCCAGTACGCGGGACAAAGATGTTCGTACTGAGATTTCCGGTGGCGGTAATTGCGCCGCCGCAGAAAAGATCGGTGAATTGGTAGCAAAAAAAGCGTTGGCTGCCGGGATAAAACAAGTCGCATTTGATCGGCATGGTTTCAAATATCACGGTCGTGTTAAGGCGTTGGCGGATGCAGCGCGGCGTGCAGGACTTGATATTGGGTCTGCTGGTGAAGAAAAGGTTGCAAAAATAAGTAGTAAAAGCGAAAAAACAAAATATGACGGCGATAAGAAACCCAAAACGCCCAAAAAAGAAGATAAAAATGTAACCAAAGCCGTTGCCGGAAAAGCTGCATCGAAAAAAAAGTAACATAGTTCCTGAAATTGAATGTCGTTCCTAAACAATATTTTGCGGTTTGTTGGAGTGTGAATTTTGAGGGTTCTGATTTAACTTGACTAGATTTTTACAGGATTACAGCAAGTTGACCAGAAAATATTTAATTGATAAACAATTACGGATCAATAATTTTATGTCAAACGATACAACACAGATAGGGTTGACTGATAAGGTTGTCAAGATCAAGCGGTGTGCCGCAGTTGTGAAGGGCGGTCGTCGTTTTAGTTTTGCGGCGTTGGTAGTTGTCGGGGACGGCAAGGGGCGAGTTGCATGGGGATACGGCAAAGCGAATGAAGTACCTCCGGCAGTAGAAAAAGCAGTCAAAGATGGTTCTCGCAAGTTAAAAGAAGTTCAACTAAATGGAACAACTATACCTCATGAAGCGGTAGGTCATTTTGGTGCGGCTAGGGTTGTTTTAGTTCCGGCAAGTCCTGGTACAGGCGTAATTGCAGGAGCAGCAATTCGTGCAGTTTGTGAAGCTTGTGGAATCCATGATATTTTAACTAAAAGTTACGGAACATCTAACCCGACCAATGTAGTTAAGGCGACAATTGACGCTTTATTGAACCTGAAAACCAAAACTGAAGTTGAAAGATTACGAGGAGTTTCTCTATGACGAGTATAAGTGAAATCAATTATAAAGCCAAAGCATCCCGTAAACGGCGGCGAGTTGGTCGTGGTACAGGTTCGGGACGCGGTAAGACAAGTCAACGTGGACATAAAGGTCAAGGTTCGCGTTCCGGCTCGTCAATGAGTCCAATTTTTGAAGGCGGTCAAATGCCGTTAGTACGTAGAATCCCCAAACGCGGATTCAATAATAAAACATTTGCAGACAAAGTTGTTGCGGTAAATGTTGGCGATTTAGACTTGAGTTTTGCTGCCAACGATGCAGTTGATCCGGATAAATTGACGGAGAAAAAAATTGTCAGAAAAACTTTTGACAAAGTAAAAATTCTTGGCAATGGCAAAATTTCGATAAAGTTGAATGTCATAGCCCATGCATTTTCCAAATCCGCCAAGGAAAAAATAGAACAAGCCGGCGGAACAATAACTGTTTTGCCCGCCAAAAAACCGGTTGTAAAAAACAAAATGGGTTCCGCAAAAAAGGCAAAAATACAAGCAAAATCAAAAAAACAATAAACGTTTGTGTTTGGGTTGTATGTTGTTAGTTAAGTTAAAAATAATGCGATTGTAATCCTCCTGCTAAGTCAAAATTGAATTTATAAGTGCAACGAGTACGTAAAGGGTTGAATTTATGTTCCAAAAAATCCGCGTAATTTTTTCGATAAAAGAACTGCGTCAAAAGATAGTTCTGACGCTTTTGCTTTTAGCTGTTTATCGCATCGGGTCGTGGATTCCGCTTCCGATTGTCGATGTTGCCAAAATGCAGTCGATGTGGCATAGGAATAACAGTGTTGCTGAAGTCATGTCGCAAGTTGCCGTTTTTACCGGAACGCAATTCGAGACCTTGACGATATTTGGACTTGGGATAATGCCTTATATTTCTGCCTCTATTATTTTCCAACTTTTAGCAACAGTTTTTGAAAAATTGAAAGCACTACAAAAAGAAGGCGAAAGCGGTCGCAAGAAAATAAACGAATGGACACGTTACGCAACAATTTTAATTTGCTTGTTCCAAAGTCTTTTCTATGTACTTGCTCTTGGGAATCAGAGTGTTACCGGAATAGCTGGCGGAGTTTACAGTGATGTTTTGCTTACACCTGCTAAGACGTTGCCGATAAGTTGGATATTTACGGCGGTTTTGGTTATGACTGCTGGTACAGCATTTTTGATGTGGCTTGGCGAACAAATTGACGAATACGGAATCGGTAACGGAATCAGTTTACTTATTATGGCAGGTATTATTGCAAACTTGCCGGGTGCTCTTACAAAATTAAGTGAGAGGGCGGTGTTGGGATTCAGTTCAGGTTTCCAACAACTTGGAGTGGATAAGTTGCTTTTGCTTGCGGTATTGTTTGTTGCTGTAGTTGTCGGCGTGATTTACATAACTAAAGGTCAACGCCGAATACCGACACAAAGCCAAAAGCACGTGCGCGGACGACAAACTTTCGGCGGAGGTCGCCAATATTTGCCCCTCAAAGTCAATCAAGCAGGTGTTATGCCGATTATATTTGCAAGCAGTTTGTTGCTTTTCCCGCAAGTATTTTTCAGTTACCTTCAAACGATGAATAGTTCGTGGGTGGTGCAAACTTTTAATAATATATTCCAACGTCAAACATTTATTTACATAATTATATTTATAGCTCTGATTTACTTCTTCTGTTATTTCTGGACTGCTGTAACGTTTAATCCGAAAGATATTGCAGAAAATCTTAAAAATCACGGCTCGTTTATTCAAGGACGCCGCCCCGGTAGTGCGACTGCGGTTTATCTTGAAAAGGTTATGAAATATATTACTTATGTTGGTGCGTCGTTTATTGCGATAATTGCAGTTTTGCCCAATATTATTTCAACAATGTTAATACCGGATAATTTTATGTTGGCTAATTTCTTTGGCGGTACGAGTTTGCTTATTGTTGTCAGTGTGATTATTGATCTTGTGGACAAAATTGACAGTCATTTGGTGATGCGTAATTATAAGGGTTTACTTGAACGTAGCAAATAGCAAATAACGTAGTTGTCGGTTGCGGGAACGTTAGATTTTTGAGTTAGATGTCAAATCAATGAGAATAATATTTATTGGTCCTCCAGGCGCAGGCAAGGGAACGCAAGCAGAAAAAATAGTCAGCAACTATAGGTTAGCTCATCTCTCAACAGGTGACATGTTAAGAGCGGCGGCAGCGGAAAAAACTGAGATTGGTTTACTTGCTGAAAAGTACATGTTGAGTGGTCAATTTGTGCCTGATGATGTGATAATTGGTATTATTTCGGATAGGTTAAATTCGCTGGATTGTAAGACGGGTTTTTTGCTTGACGGTTTTCCGCGAACTCTCCCGCAAGCCACCGCGCTTGATGAAATGTTGCAAAAAAATAAAACTCCGCTTGATGTTGTACTCGAATTAAAAGTACCGGATCAGGAACTTTACCGCAGATTAGCAGAACGTGGAAGAGCAGATGACAAACCGGAAGTAATTCATAACAGGTTGTCAGTTTACACCGAACAAACGGCGCCTTTGTTGCAATATTATGTGAAACAACTACTGTTAAAAACAATCGACGGACAAGGTAGTGTAGATACGATTTTTGAACGGATTAAAGAAGTCTTGGACAAAAGTGTTTAGATGTAAAGTCAAAATCAGACTTGCTTGTTCAAACCAAATCTTTCGGTTGTGTTGAATAAATGATTGTTTGCCGACTGGATTTTGTAAGTAATTATTAAGTAATAATTTTTGTTGTTTTGTGAGATTGATTGTTTTGCAACAGAATTGAGAATGTGGAGGACGCGGGCTGTGTTGTCATATAAATCCGCAGAAGAAATCAGAAAAATGCGGATGGCGGGTTTGTGTGTCTGGCATGCGCTTCAGATTGCTCGCTTGACAGCTCGGGCTGGAATTACTACGGCGGATATTGACGCGCCAATTGCAAAATTTTACGAAAATGTCGGCGCAATTCCATTGTTTAAGGGTGTCCCGGGACGAGTTCCGTTTCCAGCAGTAAATTGTATAAGCGTCAATGAAGAAGTCGTTCACGGAATTCCGGGAAGAAGACAACTTAAAGAAGGTGATATTGTTAGTGTTGATACCGGTTGCAAGATTGGCGGATGGTGCGGAGATTCGGCAGTCACAATTCCAGTTGGAGAAATTTCGGAAGTAAGGCAACGCTTACTCGATGTAACGAAAAATGTACTTCAAATTGCGATTGATGTGATGCCGAAATGCAAAATGTGGCATGAAGTCGGAACAAAAATGGAGGCTTATGTCCACAAAAACGGTTTTTCGGTTGTTGAGACTTTAGTCGGGCATGGAATAGGTCGGAATATGCACGAACCACCGCAAGTGCCAAATTTTTATTGTAGAGATACTATCAAAAAAGGCGGTGATTTTGAAATCAGACCGGGTTTGGTTATTGCGGTTGAACCGATGATCAATGTTGGTACAAAAGATGTTCGTGTATTGAGTGATCATTGGACAATTGTAACGTGTGATCATAAACCAAGCGCACATTTTGAGCATACGCTAGCAGTTACGGAGTCAGGCATAAAAGTATTGACAGGAGCACCGCAAACAGAAGAAGAAAAAATAGACATTTCACCTTATGTACCTGCGTAATTTTCCCTAATTGTAAAATTTATATCAGAAAATATTTTTTTAGCCGTTCCAATTGTAGGGGGAGACTTGTCATTTATCAAACTTGCAATACAATTTGCCTTCTTTGTTTCGGGTGGTTGCAATTTTGAGTTGAAAGTTTTGGAGATGAAAGCTAACGGCGCCAAAAATAAACTGATTGTGTTGTTGTTTTTTTCGGGTGATTTTGTATTGAATTGAGTCGGCGTTGACCGGCTTGGAGGTGTATTATGAAAGTTAAAGCAAGCGTTAGGCGTATTTGTGAAAATTGTAAAGTTGTCAAGCGCCGCGGTCGCGTTTATGTAATTTGCGTAAACCCGCGTCATAAACAACGTCAAGGGTAAATTAGATTTAGATTAGGTCACTTTGTTGTGATTTAACTTATGGATAAACCTAATTTGTAATCAAGGTGGCAATTTCCGTTCAATATAGTTTTATGAATTGAACAGACAAATCATAAGATAATCGTTAAAATTTTTGTGTTTTGTTACTTGGGGTTTGTGGTATTGTTTGGGTAATTTATCTGTTGGATCAGGTAGATTTTTGTTTGGTGAAGTTAAATTGATTTTTGGAGAATAGGTTTATGCCGCGTCTTTTGGGTGTTGATATTCCGAATAACCGTCCGATTGTGATTTCGTTGACTTATCTTTATGGTGTTGGTCATGCGACTGCGCGTGAGCTTTGTCGGCAAGCTGGGGTTGATGCGTCGCTTAGGTCGAGGGATTTAGGGGAAAATGATCTTGCTAAAATCGCGTCGCTCCTTGACAATAATTATGTTGTTGAAGGGCAATTGCGACGGCAAATAAATCAAAATATTGCGCGTTTGCGAGAGATCGGTTGTTATCGCGGAATGCGTCATCGCAAGGGATTACCGGTACGCGGACAAAGAACCAGAACAAATGCAAGAACCCGCAAAGGACCAAAGAAAACGGTTGCTGGCAAAAAAGGAGTAAAAGATTTACGTTAATTAAAGTTATTCTTTATTTGTGTTGATTTGAGATAAGATTCAATGCTTTAATTTTCGTTTATTTTTACTGACATAATTAAAGTTGGTACTATATTTTGAGGTTATCGAACTGTGAAGCGTGTTTGGTATTTGGTATCGAAATTTATGGTAGTGATTTGCAAATAGTTTACAAATATAAATAAAAATTCAAGGATAAGAACGTGGCAAAAGTAGTTAAAAAGAGGAAAGTTAAACGTACAGTTGCGGCTGGTATCGTTCACATTAAAGCGTCGTTCAACAATACGACAGTAACGATAACAGACCCCAAAGGTGATACGCTCTGTTGGGCGACAGGTGGTACTTGTAATTTCAAGGGTAGTCGTAAGAGTACGCCGTTTGCGGGTCAAACGGCAGCACTACAAGCGGCGGAAAAAGCATTGAAATTCGGAATGAAAGATGTTGACGTAAGAGTGAATGGTCCTGGCAGCGGGCGTGAAAGTGCAATTAATGGTCTCCACCAAGCCGGTCTTAACATCAAGACAATCGAAGATGTAACGCCGTTACCGCACAATGGTTGCCGTCCGAAAAAGCGTCGGCGGGTTTGAATTTTATGTTATTGGAATTGTTGATTTTGAGTTAAAAAAGAATTGATTGTTCGTGTTACCGGATGTGAGTCGATTGAAGGTTAGTAAGGATTTTTTGTTACGATAATTTTAAGTAGAAGTTAAATTTTATGGCTCGTAATACAGAAGCAGTTTGTCGAAAGTGTCGTCGTGAAGGGGTTAAGTTGTCCCTGAAGGGTAGTCGTTGTGGTACGGACAAGTGTGCGTTTACACGCCGTTCAAATGCACCGGGAATGCACGGAGCAAGAAAAGTTAAACTCACCGATTACGGTATTCATCTGCGGGAGAAGCAGAAAGTCAAGAATTTTTACGGAGTCCTTGAAAAACAGTTTCGTAAATATTTCAATATGGCGGAACGAGCTAAAGGGAATACGGGTAAAGTTCTTATGGGTTTGCTTGAACGTCGGCTTGACAATATAGTTTACAGACTTGGTTTTGGTGCGTCGCGATCTCAATCGCGTCAATGGGTTGCACATGGTCATATTCAAGTCAATGGCAGAAGAGTTGATATACCGAGTTATCTTGTAAAACAGGGAGACGTAATAACAGTGCGAAATCGACTGTCAAGCAAAAAAGCAATTAAACTTATTGTTGACGAGGGAATCCATGAAATTCCAGATTTTTTGCTAAGAGAAGACAGCGAAAATCTCAAAGGCACGGTTACAAGACTCCCAACATCTGAAGATGTTTTGGTGGATGTAAATTCAGCATTGATCGTCGAGCTTTGCTCTAAATGATCTTCAAGAACCTCTAAGTTATTTTATTGTAGAGAACAATTGATAGAGAATAACAATGATCGGCAAAAATTAGCTCCAAAATAATCTTGTAAATTGAGCAGACATTAAGACTTCGGCAACTCAAAGGCATCAAAACGGGCTTTCCAATAGGTAAGCCCGTTAGCATTTGCAAAGTTCTCAAGTACTCGGCATTCTAGTAAATCTCTTGACGGAACATCAGCAACTACAATATACGGGTTTGTATTAAAAGGTAACTATTCAGTCACGGGATTCAATTGTTTAGGAAAAGGGGTTAGGAATTAGGGACAAAGTATACTAAAATGCAACGTTCTAAAGTAAACAACCCTTATTTATCCAATTTCCCTTAGTAGCAGACAAAGCCAAAAAAATGCGCCTTTATTCTTTCGGTGGTGAATTTAAGACAATATCAAAAAACATAAGGACATATACTGCTCGTACTATAAATTGCGCAACTCAAGAGCGCAGAAGCCTGCTTTCCGATAGGTAAGCAGGCGACGGTAAACGAAAATTAAAGTGAGAACAGTTCAAAGGGCGCGTCGTGGGGAATTTTTGGCTACTGTAGGTGATTGGACAAAGTAAGAGTTGGAATATTAGAGCTGTTCGGAAATTATGTTGTTCCGCGCGGATTTATCGGATTTGGGTAACAGAATTGTTGACGAGAAGAAACACACGACTGAATAAATACCAAATCAACCCGCCAAATTTTAAGATGTGAACGGTATAAAATAATTATTGACAATAGTTTTTTAATTAAGATCAATATGAGTAAAAAATTTTTCAAAGGCAGTATTGCTTTTTTTTGTGTAATTGTTATTTGTCAATATTTTGTTTTTGTCCAAAATCATTATGCAAACCCGGCTAATGAATCCGATAAAAAAGTTGTTACCGGACAAAAGGTAATACATCTGTTCAACAGTAAAAATCTCGACGGATGGTACACGTATGTCAGATCAAAAGGTAAAGGAAATGATCCAAACAAGATATTTTCGGTTGAAGATGGATTAATTCATGTTGCCGGTGTTGAACATGGTTGTATTACGACGAATGACAGTTACGAAAACTACGTACTTGAAGTCGAATACAAAGTCGGCGAACATTCATACGGGACGCGAAAAAATAAAGCATTCGATAGCGGAATACTTATTCACTCCAACGGTAAAGATGGCGCTTACGGCAATGTTTGGATGAAATCAATTGAGATTCAAGTTATTGAAGGCGGTACGGGCGATTTCTATGTGGTATCACCAAATAAAGATGACAATTTCTCTCTAACGTCAACAGTTGACCCGAAATATTACAACGCTCAAAGCGGCGGCGGAGTTTTTTTGCTCGGCGGAATTGAAACGACCGTTTTCACTCCGGCAAATCCTGTACGCCGGCAAGGAGTTGAACCCCAAAAAACCGACATAGCAAGATTCAGAAACAAAAATGAAATTGAGAAACCGCATGGTGAATGGAATGTTGTTAAAATCGTTGCACAAGAAGACAAAATAGATGTTTATCTAAATGGACAACTTGTAAATCAGGCAAAAAACGTTAAACCCCAAAAAGGACAGATACAAATTCAATCCGAAGGTGCTGAGTTTTTTTACAAACGAATTGACCTCATGCCGTTGGATAAATAACAAATAAAATCGAAGTTTAAAGTGTGAAGAGTATATTTTGTATCAAATTTGAAAAATTAAAACCTAATAACAAATTTTAATGAATATGTTAAGACCAGATTTCGACAAATGTGGCGGACTTGTGCCGGTAATCGCACAAGATGATGCGAGTGGTGATGTTTTGATGCTTGCGTATATGAATGAGGCGGCTTATGACGAGACATTGAAAACGGGACGAGCTGTATATTTTAGCCGCAGCAGAAATAAACTCTGGCGCAAAGGCGAAGAAAGCGGTAACGTTCAGAATGTAAAATCAATTTTTCTTGACTGTGATGCTGATACGATTTTGATTCGTGTTGTGCAAGTTGGCGAAGCGGCTTGTCACGAGGGATATAAAAGTTGCTTTTTCCGCAAGATAATTACCAACGCTGATCCGAAAGTTAATCCTGAAGGATTTGAAGTTATTGGTACGCCTATTTTTGATCCGAAAAATGTTTATAAAAAATAACAAGCATGAAATCATTTCCCGATAACCGTCAAACAAGATCGTATTTGATGAAAAAATTTGAGGCAGTGGGTATCAAACCGCAAACACGGCTTGGTCAAAATTTCCTTATTGATTTAAATTTACTTCGACTGTTGTATGAATCCGGCGAAATTGAATCTAATGATGTTGTTCTTGAAGTTGGCACTGGGACAGGTGCGTTGACGGCGTTGATGTCTGATGCGGCGGCGGTTATTATAACTGTTGATGTTGATCCGGTTATGCAAGAGTTGGCGAAACAAGAATTATTTGGCAGGCGGAATATTCGTTTTTTGCAAATGGATATTTTGAAAAATAAAAATATGTTGCGCCGTGAAGTGCTTGATATTGTTTATGA
>JAITDV010000596.1 GCA_031282385.1 Planctomycetaceae bacterium
TGAGCATAAATTATAAATGAGAATTTCTAAAAACTATCTTTTTCAAAATTACAATGTCGTAAAACATGAGGTTTATAAAAACAGTATAAATTAAATTTGAGTTTTTAGAAGTACTCTACAGAGTAATTATAATTGATCTTCCCTATTGCAAATTTTTTCGGATTGAACATATTTCCTGTTTCGTTATGATTAATATGAGTTTTATTTTGGTTGTTTTTGTTTTTTGTATGCTGCTTGTATTATAAATTGTGTGATTTGAAAGTGTGTGCTATTTGTACTATAAATTGCGCGGCACAAAAGTGTAAAAGCCTGCTTTCTGATATAGGTAAGCGGGCGGAGGTAAATGAAATTTAAAGAGAGAACGGTTTAAATATGTTTTTTAGTAATTTTAATAATGATGATCTTTTACGATGTTTGTCGGGGGATCGATTTCGTGTTGTTTACAGGTTGTTTGGGACTCTTGAGGAGGCGCAACGTATAGCGGGTGATATTTGCACGGAACAAACAGTTGAGTTTCCGATTCGTTTGTTACCGTGCGGTGCAATAACAGATAAAATCGTCGGACAAATAGAAAATTTTGAACAAGACGAAGAACGCAGATTTATCGTTACAATAAGTTTTGCGGAGGAATCGGCGGCTTCAGAATTAACGCAATTCTTGAATGTTGTGTTTGGCAATATAAGCATGAAACGCGGGATTCAAGTAGTTTCAATTATTCCGAGTGCGGGTATTTTTAAGTTTCTTTGCGGTGCGCGGTTTGGTGTTGCGGGGATACGTAAATTGATAGGTGTTGGGTCGCGTCCGCTTCTTTTTACTGCTCTTAAACCGATGGGACTTTCGGCAAGTAATCTGGCAGAGTTAGCGGCACGGTTTGCGGATGGCGGAATTGATATAATTAAAGACGATCACGGATTATCGAATCAACCTTTCTCGCCTTTTGAAGAACGTGTAAAAAGATGCACAGCGGCAGTACGCGAATCCAATGAAAAAACCGGTCGTAAATCAATTTATGTTCCAAATATTACTGCGCCGTTTGATTGTATATTTGAACGTGCGTATTTTGCGAAGAGTTGTGGTGCTGGAGGTTTGATGATTTCGCCGGGGTTGACAGGGTTGGATGTTATGCAGCATTTAGCGGATGAGGTTGGTTTGCCGATTATTGCGCATCCGGCGTTTATAGGAGGAATGTCAATGAATCTGCAAGGCTTAACATGCGGCGTACTTTACGGGACAATAATGCGGCTTGCCGGTGCAGACGCAACAATATTCCCTAATTTTGGCGGGCGGTTTCCGTTGACTTTGGAAGATTGCAAAGATATCGTAACAAAATGCCGCGAGACATTGGGCAATATTCCGCCAATTTTTCCAAGTCCTGCTGGAGGTATGGAATTGAAAAATATAAAAAGCATGTTACAAAATTACGGCAATAATATGTTGGTATTGATCGGAAGCGGATTATTTTCGCAAGGTGATAATTTGATCGATAACTGTAAAAAATTCCTAGAAGAAACAGAAAACTCATAATCTGATCATACTATCAATTACAAGACTCAATATCTTGTAATATTCGTACTGTAAATTACGCTCTTGAGTTATGCAATTTATAGTACGAGCAGTATATTTTATGTAATATTTCTGCGGAATTAGTGTTTTGAGTTAATTGATAGTAACTATTCAGTTCTGAGCTTCAATTGCGTAGAAAAAATGTGTTAGGGAATAGGAACGAAGCAGACTAAAACGCAGCGTCCTAAAATAAAAGTAACTATTAGACCTTTTCTCTAACCTAGAAATACATCAACGCAACAAAAAAACTACAACGAAAAACTGCCTTTAACTCCTCCGAGACCACCCCTAGCCCCTCCGAAGGAGGGGAATAAGAAGATGCCTCCGAAGGAGGCGAATAAGAAGACGCCTCCGAGTGAAGCGAATACGGAGACGCCTCCTTCGGAGGCGAATATTCCCCTCCTTTGGAGGGGGCAGGGGTGGTCTCCTACTGGTTAGCGAAAAGGTCTATTAATACGACTGCATATTTACTAATAAACAAATTTAGACAATAAATTTATTTATCCGCCAATTGACACTAATTTGCACAAATTATTTAATTCGTGAAAATTAGTGTAGATTGTGGACAAAATGAGTTTTTAGAAGTTCCAATAATTTTTTAGAAATCGAATTGGAAGCCGATAGTGAAAGTTCCGGTGATTGGTGTGCCTTTTCGGTCGGGGTAGATGCTGCCGGTGTAATTTGCGAATATTGATCTTGTTTGCAATTCGTTTGTGTAATATTGACCGCCGAAATCCATAGATAAAATTGTTCTTCCGAGTTTACTGCCTTTTAATTGTAAGCATTGTCCGAATTCATCTGTAACGGTTGTTGTTAGTTTATCGGTGCCGCAATTAAAAGAGTAATAGAACCCGCCGCTTAGCATTAGGCGTTGAATTTCGTAATGCCAATCGCTGCCGAATCTCAATAATGTTTGTTTCAAAGTTGCAATGTCATAAGTTACGGCGGCGTTGGTGTTGTAATTATCGTCTTCTTTTGTTTGGTTGATTATGTTGTAGTAGAGTTCGACGGCGAAAATGGGTCGTAGTTTTAGTTGTCTGCTTAATTCGTATGGGCGTCCGACTTCGAGTATTCCTTCAACAGTATCACCTTTGAAGGTTGCTTTGTTGTAATAGTCTGTTTTTTTTGCGTAGCGAGTTGAGGTGTATGTTTGATGTCCGTAATTGATTATTGTTCTCAAATCAAATCCTAACTTAAACATTTTTGTACCGTAAATTCCAATATAAGTATCGTCGGCATTGATTATATCTCTGTTTATTGATGACGATTGACCTTCGTATCCGAGCAATAATCCGTATTGAACGGTTTGTGATGGAATTATATTGTAACCGACTTGGATACCGTCTGATCGTAATTTAAATTTTTGGTTGTAGAATGTACTTTTATGTTGTGCGGTGCGACCGATATAATTCACCCACAATGATTTATTGGCGTTGCCGTGATATGGTGATTGACCGAAGAATTGGTTGTATTGATATGAGCGGTTGTTGGGAAACGACTTGCCGGCGGCGGGCAATGATTGATTTAAGCGTTTAGTGATTGCGTTCCAGGCGGAGTGGTGATCGTGTAGGAGCAAAGAAGTCAAATATAATTCGCTCATTACGGCTTGTGAATTTGCGGCGGCGAAGATGCTGTTTGCTCCAAGCCGCCAAGTTACGAATTGATCCGGCTCTTCAACAAACGCAATTCTTAATTTGTCCATGTCAACACCGGTACCGAATTGTATTCCGACGGTATTAGCTCTTGCTTGTCCGTGAAGTAAAATTGTTCCTTGGATTTCACCTGTTGCGTTAATCTGGGACATATTCGTAACCGTCAAATCGATCACTGTATTTTCTGCAAGTGAAAGAGTACCGCCGACAATTAGTTGATTGAGTTTGATTTGACCGTTGGTAATATTGAGATCGTTGACGGTTTCGAGTTTATTGAATGACTGTATGCCGGCGTTTTTTTTGGTTACGTTATATGCGTACAAGTCTCCGGCAAAGTAATGATCTTTAACCTCAGGAAAATATATTTCGTTGTTGATTTTTACGCCGTTATAATCTGCATATTGAATTGTGGTTGTTGTGCTGTTTGTACTTTCATTAGTAACTTCAACTACAATTTCATCTCTATCGTAACCTAAAATAACATTTTTTCCGGTAATTATTCCGTTGTCTCCTTCTATTCCGCTTACCAACTTGACGTCATCAGTTGCTGCGAGTTCACCGCCGTTGATGGTGAGAATGTTTGCTATCAAATTACGTATAGTTTGTTTACCTTTACCTGTCTTGCTAAAATTGACAACAACAAGATCAATACTGGACGAATGATTATCATTTGCCCGCAAGAAAAAATTACCGCCGCTTAACTTGCCGTCCGTTCCTTCAAGTCCGGTAAATATTGCTTCTTGCGCAATTAATTCTCCAGACGCAATCAAACTTTTTGAGCCGACTAATCTTTCTGGATTTGTCAATTCGCCGTCTGCACCAAATAACGTTTCATCAAAGAGTTTATCTTCTGTATTGTTTATTTCGCTGAATTTAATTAAGTTAGTTGTGATTGTGTTGAATTGTTGTATTCCTTTACCTTTTTTCGTAACATTTCCGGCGACAACAAGATTACCGTCGAATTTGTAATTGTTTTGCTTGAATTTGTCTAAATGAAATTCTTCAATGTTTACAATCTTTATAATTTCTGTAATTCCAACGTCAATTGTTAAATCTCCGCCAACATAAAATTGACTGTTGATAAGTACTTGTGCACCGCTCTCAATTCCATTTATACTTGCGTCGCCGCGAACTGCAAATTCACCAGCGTTGATTTGCAATGAATGTGAAGTTTTGAGTTGACCGACAATTTGTTTACCTGTACCTTCTTTTATGATGTTACTCATTTGAAGCAAACCGCCGAATTCATATTCTTCATCTTGGTCAATAGTAATTGTAATTTTAGAATTATTACTTTCTGTTCCGGTCAATTTACCGGTAGTCAATAGTTTGTCGTTATTATCTTGATCACTTTTAAGTCCGGCAACTTCAGCATCGTACATAACGTTTAAAGTACCTGTATTTATTGTGAGAATTCCTGTTGTAAGTTTACCAACATTCTGCACGCTAATATCTGATGACGAACTCTGACCAAGATTATTCTTATTTACAATTACATTGTCCGCTTCCAAACTACCATTGTAGGTAAAATGACCGACTCCGATAAGTTCGGCGTCTCCGTCAACTGTAACATCTCCGCCGCCTTTTATTCCTTCAAAGATTTGGTTTCCATTAAATGTTCCCTTTCCACCAGAAGCAACATTCAAAACCAAACCTGTGTGAACAAATTTAATATCATCAATATCATCAATGTTATTTATGTTAAATGTTTGCTGCTTGCCGATCAAATTCAGATTGACATAAATTGACACATTTATATTTTGAGACTGATCCTTTAGAAGATCATCTATCCACTTTTTAAGCTCATCTTTTAATAACACGATCTCTTGAATAGTAAATTCTGTT
>JAITDV010000617.1 GCA_031282385.1 Planctomycetaceae bacterium
AAGTGGGCTTTTACGCTCTTGAATCTCACATTATAGTACGAACAATATTCTTGAAAATTTTGTAACCTCCGCTAATTTATCTGTCCAATAACTTGTTTGAGACTGTTTATAAAAAAACAATTTCCGCAAGAAAAACAGAATTGTCAAAGTTATTTCTCTACGAAGTTACATAAAAAGGTGTGGGAGTGTAACAAAAAATTAAAAAATTGAAAAGACCAATTTTACAATTATTTCTATTTTATCTGAAAAAATTCTAATTAAAAAAAGTACGGTTTGATTTTTATTTTGCCGATAAACACATTCGAATGTTTGCAAATTTCTCGGGGACAACAATATAGTTGACTCGGCAACTGTGAATTTCAAAATATATCGCTGAACAACAACATTGCAAAACACATTATGATTTTTTGTTCGTCCCCGAATTTATTCCTCCCAAAAATACCTGTTCATACTATAAATTTTGTAACTCAAGAACGTAAAAAACGGCAGCAAACAAAATTTAACAAGTGAACAGTTTCAATTTATGCTCCCTGCAAAAAATTTTTTCGCAGGTACAGAAAGACTATGACAAATACGAAAAGGCTATCGGTTTGCATGGGATGCAGAGAAAACTATTGGCGGAATGGAATCCAAAAAAATGTACGCTCAATTTCATTGGCAAAAAAAATATTGCTGCCATTAACCGCAAATTTGCGTCTGATATTGATTTTGTTTTTAGTTCTATTTCCGGTTCTTTTTGCCTTACCGTTGTTCGGACAAAATTTTTCGGACAACAATCCCAACATAAATCCACAACCGCACGAAACCGATATCAGACAATATACCTACTCCAACGGAAACAAAATAATTGATAAACCGGATTCCCACCACGAACAAATCAACAATACAAAATCATACCCGCTTAAACGAAAAATCCAGAAAAATCAAACAAACAACAACGAACTCCAAAATAACTTCATCAACCAACAAGAAGAAGAACGCATAAATAAACAAACCGCAATTAAAAAAATTCCTTGGGATGAATTGTCGCCTCCGATGAAACAGAAATTGTCATTGATTGTGCAGAATCATTCGATTTATCATCAATTGCCGACACAAGCGATATTTTGTGATCCTGAAGTGTATCAATATTTTCTGGAACATCCTGATTTACTTGTCGGTTTTTGGGAATGTCTTGGGCTAACTCAAATTGCATTGCGTGAAACGGACACGGATCGGTTTAATCTGGTTGAAACAACCGGTACAGTTGCGGATGTAGGATTGTTTTACCGTTCGACGAATTGTTGCGTAGTGTATGCCAGAGGCGAATACAAAAGCCCAATTACACCCCGCAAAATCGACGGTGAAGCTCTTTTAATCCTACAATCCCGCTATGCCCGAAATATCGAAAATGAACCAATAATAGTTTGCAAACTCGATGTATTTGTCAAGATCGATAGTATCGGTGCAGATTTGCTCGTAAAATTATTCGCAACTACATTAGGCAAGATCGCCGACGGCAATTTTGAACAAACATTAGGATTCGTAAGCCACGTTTCAGACACTTCCGCAATCAGCGCAAATTCCGTAAAAAAATTGACAAAATCAGTCAAAAATGTACGTCCGGAAGTACGAAACGATTTCGCCGATATTATTGACCGTGTTGCAATTCGGGCATCACGAAGAGTTGAGAAAAGGTTGTACAATTATCACCGCGAAAACAAAACTTCAGACGATTTTCATAACGGACAAAACAAAACAGTTGCGCCAATATTAAAACATTATGAAACCCAGCAAAACATAGAATCAATCGCCCTAAACAACGAATTTCAAGACCAAAGAACCGAAATAAAATTTGATTCAAAACAAGATACATGTCCAACCAAATGTCCAACCAAAGAACACAATAAATAAACACACAATATTCATTCCGCCTAAAAATTTGTAATTGTTTTGAAACTATTCAGTCGTGTATTTTTTTATTGGTAACGATTCTGTCCCCCAAACCCAATAAAATCACACGCGACAACATCGTTTTCAAAACGCTTCTAATATCCTAAAACTAATCTCTCTAACACCTTTTCCTTAACTTCAAAATAAGTGTATTGCGGGAATTTTGAGACTACAATATTATTTTTTATCTTTTGGGCATTTCTCCGTTTATTGCTCGTTTGTAATTTGGGTTTTCTGCTTGTCCTGTTATTTCGTAGAGGAATCTACTTGGTATAGTTGGTTTTAACTTTCCCCATTTCATTCGGTTCAATGCAAGCGTCAACGTCAACCTTTTTCTTGCCCTCGTTATTCCAACATAACACAACCTCCGCTCCTCATCCACCGCCAACACATTATCACTGTCCACACTCCTATAATGCGGCAATATCCCTTCCTCCATCCCAACCATATACACATCCGAAAACTCTAATCCCTTTGCCGCATGTAATGTCATCAACACAACCGCATTGCGGCTCTTATTCTGTTTGTCCATCCCCGAACCGAAATCCATTCCCGCTACAGAAGTATTGTCAAGAAATTCCGATAACGTCGGCTTTTGCGACTCCTCAATATACTTTGCCGCCTCATTGAAAATTTCACCCACAGACTCCCAACGTTCACTCCGCTCTTTTGTATCTTGATATTGCTTCTCAAGTTCCCGCTCATAATCAACCGCCATAATCATTCCCCTTAAATTCTCCACCGAAAACTCTTTTGTCAAAATCTTGCGCTGCTCCGAAATCAATAATTGAAACGAATTCAACGCATCAATCGTCTTGCTGCCAAACTCCTCAATACCCGCGCCGCCCGATACCAATTTAGATAAAATTTCCCAAATTGGAATCTTGTCCGCTATCGCACGCGCCGTCAACCTCTGAATCGTCGCCGAACCTATTCCACGATGAGGCGTATTCAACACTCGCAAAAGAGATACCTCATCTCGCGGTCGATTGATCAACTTCAAATATGAAATCACATCCCGTACTTCCTTGCGATCAAAAAAAGATTGACCGCCAACTAAAATATACGGAATCTTCGCCGCCCGAAATTCCATCTCAAACATTCGCGGTTGTTCATTCGTCCTAAAAAGAACCGCAAAATCTTCCGCCGAACGACCGGACTTCAGCCGCGCAAGAATATCATTGACCACAAACTTTGCCTCAACTTCGCCGTCCTTACATTGTTTGATTACCGGCTCATAACCGGTCACTGTTGATGTAAGTTTTTTGCCGTGACGTTGCGAATTAAACTTTATCAGATTATTTGCCCAACTTATAATTTCCCTCGTTGACCTGTAATTCTCCTCCAGACGGACAATTTTCGCATTTTGCCAATCACGTTTAAAATTTAAAATATGCGTTACTTCCGCACCTCGCCATCCATAAATCGCTTGATCATCATCGCCGACAACACACAAATTCCCATGAGGTAACGCCAACTTGCGAACTATATTATATTGACTCGCGTTGGTATCCTGATACTCGTCAACAAGTATATGATCAAAACGACCAGACTCCTTTGCCAAAACTTCAGGAAACCGACAAAATAACTCCTCCGTAACAAGAAGCAAATCATCAAAATCTACCGCACCAACCGTTCGCAACATATTTTGATAACGACTATAACCAACCGACGCCAAATAATCCTTTGAACTACAAGCTGACTTGCCCGCATCTTCGCAATTTATACCCGAACTTTTCCACTTACTTACTCTCGCCAAAAGCTCAGAAGGTCGCAACGCAGCGTCAGATACCTTAACCTCACGCAAAACTTGGCGAGCAATTGATTCCTGATCGCCGCGATCATAAATCGCAAATTGCTCTGGATAACCAAGACAAGTAATATGACGGCGCAAAATCCGAACACAAAGCGAATGAAAAGTTGTCGCTTCGGGTTTACCTTTGCCAGTAGAATTCGTTTGCTTGAGCAAGTCGGCAATACGCAACTGCAACTCACGCGCCGCCTTGTTTGTAAAAGTTACTGCAAGAATACGTGAAGGTGAAATCCCACTTTGAATCAAACGCGCTATCCGATAAGTTACCACCCGCGTCTTGCCCGTACCCGCTCCCGCAAGCACAAGCAACGCACCACTCAAAGTTTCAACCGCTTCTCGTTGGGCAATATTAAGAGACATCAATCTTCCGTACTAAAATAATGTTTCAAATAAAATAATACTAATTCACACAAACTACCACTTTAATTTTCAATGACCAACACAAAATAATCCATCAGAAAACAGGCTTTTACGATCTTGAGTCATGCAATTTATAGTATAGCAGTATATAATAGACCTTTTCGCTAACCTGTAGGAGACCACCCCTGACCCCTCCGAAGGAGGGGAATTATTCCCCTCACTCGGAGGCGTATTCTTATTCCCCTCCTTCGGAGGGGTTAGGGGTGGTCTCGGAGGAGTTAAAAGCGGTTTTTTGTTGTAGTTTTTTTGTTGCGTTGATGTATTTTTAGGTTAGAGAAAAGGTCTAATATAAGTTGAGGGGTAATATTATCAGGTTGATTCGGCGTCTGTCAATTACCGTAAACGAATAAAAAATTTTCCAATTCTGAATCCTTCTATTGTGTTTGTAATTTTATTTTATAAAATGTGCAACAACAGGTCGGCATTGGAACGAAATGAATTTCGTTATTGTTTCAATGTTACTTGAAGACGATTTTTTTCAACTATTCACAATTTAATTTTTGATAATCTGCATCAAGTTAACTGCAACAAGTTGACGACGCAGATACAATTCGACTTGACAAAAATTAAATCAAGTTTGGTCATAGAAATCGTCATATCGTAAATTTCCAAGCCAGAGTTTAACAGAGACAACCTTCACTCTCAACATAATTTCGTGAACGGTTGTACAAAACAAAAAAAGGAAAAAAATGAACAGACGTAATTTGTTGACAAACATGTTAGGCGGTACAATTTTGACCGCAACATTTCTCGGAACTGAACTTTTCGCCCAAGAAAGTAATCCATTTACACGGCGCAGACGCAGAGAAATCCAACAATACCCAAACAAACACTTCTACAACACCGACGGCAGTTTCAATGTTAAAGCTGCAAAAGATGCTTATGTGGAATTGTTTCGGTTTCACAATTATTCGTTGCCGAATGTTGTGAATGACAAGCGTTTTTGGGCGGTTGATTTCGGTTTGGGTGATTTTGCCAACGTCGGTATGGGCGGTATTTTTTGGTTGAACGACAAAGAACACGGTTATTTCGGACATGAAATTTATCTTTTGCCATTCCAAATGATACCCGAACACGCACACCTTGAAGCAGAAAATAAACCGGCAAAACACGAATATTGGCAAGTCCGGCACGGAAGTATTTTCAACTTCGGTAAAGGCGGTTCAAAAGATGATTTGGACAAGTTGCCGGTAAAATTGCCAAAATCACAACTCGACGCCAACGCAATCACCGCTTTCAAATGCGTCGAACTCAAAGCCGGTACTGGAAAAGAAAGCGAAGCTGCATTGAGCGGACTCGGCGATTTCCACTTCATGATTGCAGGCAAAAACGGCGCAATTGTTACCGAATACGCCTCTTTCCACTCCAACGCCGGACTAAAATTCCAAAATCCAAAAGCTAAATTGTAACAATTATTCAATTGGAATACGCAAAACTCAAATATACTGTTCGTACTATAAATTGCATGACTCAAAAGCGTAAAAGCCTGCTTTCCAATAGGTAAGCTGGCGGCAGTGAGGGAAATTTAAAGTGTGAACAGTTTAAAAACGTTAAGAAGCAACGTGAATAATTTATCGTTTTTTGTCCCGTTAAGAACAAAATGTTGATAGAAAAAAACGTCGATTTTAACGCGCGTCCCAAAAGGACGGAAAAATTAAAGTATCATTTCATTCGACTCTTGCATTCGAGTGAAATGATATGAATTTTCGGTTTTTAAGATAATGTCCGTATCCGTCTTCAGAGACCGCAACAAAATTGAAACCGAATCTTATACTGCTCGTACTATAAATTGCGGGGATCAAGAACGTAAAAGACTGCTTTCCGATAGTAGATAAGCAGGTGAAGGTAAACGAAATTTAAAGTGTGAACAGTTTAAAATGTAAAAAATATAAACATTAAAACCCTAACAATTATCGTAACAGAAATGAAATATCTACACTTCGGCGTTCCCACAACGCAAGAAAAAAATTGGGCGGCTTATATCAGCGAACTTGGTGTTCATGTAACTGATCCTGCGAATGACCCGTATGGAATTGAGTGGTTGAAATTTGATGCAAACAGTCCAATGCATGAGTTGATCAAGACGAAATCTCATTCGGCATTCGCGGTAGATGATTTGGATGCCGCGTTGGTCGGCAAAAAAATCTTGTTGCAGCCATTTTCACCAAAACCAGGATTCAGAATTGCATTCATCGATAATGATGGCGCAATTATCGAACTAGCAGAATCAAAATCCTAAATTAAAAAACAATCGCCGTTTTTAACCTCCGATCAATTTTGATAACAAAAAATTGACCGGCGGTTTTTTTTTCTACATTGCTGAAAAATTGAATAGCTACAATAAATTTATTCTATCCGCAAATTTGCACAAATTATTTAATTCGTAAAAACTAGTGGAAATTCACGGACAAAATGGAGTTGTAAACTGTTCACACTTGAATTTTCCTTTACCGTTGCCTGCTCAACTATCGAAGCAGGCTTTTACGATCTTGATTCACGCAATTTATAGTACGAACAGAGATCTGAGATTAGTTTTGATTACTCGATTCGTTTGATTGCTCTGGCAATTAGTTTTTTGAAAGAGATTTCAATTTTTTGTCCGTCTGTTATTTTGGCGTTGCGCTGCGGTAATACAACTATGTCCAAACATCTTTGAAACAATTCGTAATTTTTGCGGAACGCTTCACGAATCAACCGCTTCCAATGATTACGTATTACAGCATTGCCAACCTTCCGCGAAACAGAAAGTCCAAGCCGGCTCACTTGTAAGTCATTGGGCAAAACAAAAACAATCAACAACTCATCTGCAAACGCTATCCTCGCATCAAAAACCCGCTTAAACTCATGCGAATTACGCAACCTCAATGTCTTTGGAAATAATTGCACATCTATACCAGAAAAAACAGGGATAAAAAACTTCGTTAAATAGTTTACTTTTACTCGCTACGCCAAATCGCGATCCTCAAACAAAAGCAACGACACAACCAACGCAAGACAACAATACAACCCCGCATAAATAATAGAAAGACCAACATAATACCACGACAAAGCTTGATCCGTAACAATAGGCGTGTCCGAATTAAAATGCCCAAGACTCGGAACTACTGCACTCGCAACATCCGCAACAAACGCAACCATCGCAATTTGACCAACTGATGATTGAACAATTTCAGGAATAATATTGCCAACTAGATAAATTGTTAACGTAATTGTAAGGTTCGGTAAAATCGGAAGCCGTGTTGAAATTGCAATCGCAATAGCTGTAAGAACTATCATTTGCAAATAAGCCAACGCCAATGCCGGAAGCACATTGTAAACTGCAAATGCACACTCAATTGACGACGGAACATCTGCCGCAGATTCACGGGCATCGTGAACTAATTTGTAAGAAACTGTATTGAGAAAAAACGCTCCCAAAATTAAGAACACCACCGTAACAGCAATCATTACGCCGGCATATTTACCGCAAATAAAATCACGACGGCTAATGGGTTTCGCAAGTGTCATAAGTGCAGTTCTACCGTCTATTTCATCCGTAACTGTTGAACTCGCAGACCAAACGCCAAAAAAAGCAGCTATCAATGTTACAATCGTAAGCCCTTGAGTCTTGACAAGTTTGATGTCTTCGCCCAACGTATTGTAGGGAATCAAAAGAAAAATAAAAAGCGCAAAAAGACCAACTAATACCAATACAACAAATAAAGGTTGAAACAACGCTTCCTTTGCCGTTACCCAAGCAACCGCACCAATTCGAGGAACAAAATCTCTAAAGAGAAATACAAATGCCCCAAAAAACAAAAACACAACCAATATCCCAAGATCAATATACTTCAAACCCTCAACCCAAGCCGGAATATTGACCGCCGCCAAAAGAATATTTTCTACCATAACAAAACCTGTAAATGTAAAGTTAAAAGAATTTTTGTAACCGAAATTAAAAAAACACCAAAAATCCAAATACTGATCAATATTTCAATTTGCGAATCATTTTAATATTTGCCGTCAATTAAAAAAAGGGGGGGAGAAATAAGCGAACAATGGCAGAAGAGAAAATAAGGCAACTTCTAAAAATCTATTTTTGGCAGAGTTATCAAAATTTTCAGGATTGACAAGTTTAGACAATAAATTCATTCTATCCACAACTTGCACAAATTATTTAAGTCGTGGAAATTAGTGGGAATTCGTGGACAAAATGAGTTTTTAGAAGTTCACTTGTGGTATTAAATCAATTACTTATTCCATTATTATTTGTATATTAATTCATCCAATAATTTGTTTCTATTTTCTACAAGACCTAATTTTTTATGCCACTTAAAACCAGAACTTTCGGCTTCAATTGTTTCTTCCGCCAATTTTTTATAATACTCAGCTCGTTCTAAATTATTTTCATATTTATAAATTATTGATAAAATTGCAAATGTGATATACATTTCGTTTGGAAAATCCAATTCTTTAGATTTCTTCAATAGACCTTTTCGCTAACCTGTAGGAGACCACCCCTGACCCTAATGCTGCTATAATGTTTTTTGTTTACGTATTTTTTTCGTAGGCGTGATTTTTTTGAAAAAAAATTTCCTTTTTTTTGAACTCTAGCTTTATTTTTTTTAATTG
>JAITDV010000048.1 GCA_031282385.1 Planctomycetaceae bacterium
GACGACTTGAATGGAATGGTTGCCCAATTGCGTGGAACACAAGACGACGACGCCAAAAAAATGTTGTATAAGTCATTTGCAGAAACCGTGTGGGAACAAGCGAAACAATATATCTTGCCTTTTTATGAAAGATTTTCAGGTAATTCATATCCTGCTTTTGATTCGACACAGTTGAATACACAACTTGATAAAAAGTTACAAAAAATTACCGTTTCCGATATTCCTTTTGTTCAGATTATTGCTTTTCTTTGCAATTTTCTGGACGGTAAAGAAATCAATGAGTTGCTTTCTGCTTACATTCATAAATTTGAGAATATTCAATCGTTTATTGACACGTTGCAAGAATTGGGCGAAACCGTCAACTTCACGCCGTCTTATGAACTCTTAAACGGTAACGGTATTGCCGGAAAAATTGCGCAACAATTTCGTTTCATTATCAGTATTGGCAAAATGAAAGGCGATTTAAGCGATGCCAAACGACCGTTATTCAAAGCGGCAATCCGAATGTTGGGAATTGAAAAACTTGATATCGAACAAGATGATGAAAAGTTTAACAAATGGCTCGAAGAAAATGTACTTACAGGCGACCCAACCAAGAAAAAAGATTGTAATCCGTTTCGTAATTTTATTGCGAAACAGGTTATTGAATCGCGCCGTTTCATTTATCTTGTCCGTTATACAAAACCGCAAACAGTAAGAACTTTGATGCAAAATCGGCATATTGTCCGTTACGTTTTAACACGGTTACCGGAAACACAAATTGATAAATATTATGAACGGATCGACAATGGTAACGAAAAAGAGTTGTCAAAAAAGATTGATTTATTAACAAATAAATTGTCTGCCCTTTCGTTTCAATCGCTCGTTGATAATCGGGGCAAAATTAAAGACGCTTCAAGCCGTCCGGGTAAAAAAAACGTAGAAATCGAAAAACTCAAAGGACTCGTTGGTTTGTATCTGACAATTGCTTTTGTTGCGGTTAAAAATCTGGTCAAAACAAATGCACGTTATTATATTGCGTTTGCAGTACTTGACAGGGATTTACATTTGTTCAGTAACAAATTAAAAGGCGACGCAAACTTCCAACCAAAAATTAAGGACTCTGCCGGAAAAGATAGAGATAATTATTTAGCCGTCACAGAACATTTTCTCAATGAAGATGACAAAGTGAAATACATTCCCGATCCGAAATTGTCTGATACGGAAAATAAGAAAGCATTGTTCAAGTTTCTTGACACGCGGTCGCACAAATGGCATTTTACAAAAAAATGGAATAACAATTTGCGCAACAATATTGCAGGAGCAAGAAAGATTCAGGAAACCGGCGATTTACTTACGAAGGTTCGTAATCATGCGGAACATTTGAATGTGCTGATGAATCTTGCAAAATACGTTGGTGATTTCCGAAAGAATACAGATAAACCAATGCAATCGTATTTTGAACTTTATCATTACGTTCTACAACGAATGATGATTGAACCGGAATATTTAAATACGTGGAATGTCGGCGAATTTGCGGATGATGTAACAAAATTTCATACTCCGTCGCATGACTGGATCAAATACGCTTATGTGTCTCTTGCCTATAATTTGCCGCGATACAAAAATTTAACAATTGAAGCGTTATTTGATAAAGACAGTGAATCCGGTAAAGTGCTGACCTCAAAATGGGAACTCAATGAAGATGAAATGAAAAAAAAACAGACAAAATAAAACGATAAGAAATCAACTTGATTTTATAACTTTTTGTATTGAGATGTACGCGGACGCCAAACACTTGTCAGGGCAAACAGTCATTCAAATTTTTGATCAATCCGGTGTACTAACATACCTGTCGGATCATTACGAAGTGTTGCATACTCAAGGATTGGGTTACATTATACCACTGCTTGATGAATAGACCTTTTCGCTAACCTGTAGGAGACCCCCATGACCCCTCCGAAGGAGGGGAATAATTCGCCTCCCTCGGATGCGTATTCTTATTCCCCTCCTTCGGAGACCTCTTCTTATTCCCCTCCTTCGGAGGGGTTAGGGGTGGTCTCGGAGGAGTTAAAGGCGGTTTTTCGTTGTAGGTTTTTTGTTACGTTGATGTATTTTTAGGTTAGAGAAAAGGTATAATCAATTGATTCAAAATTATTTAGGTTACTTATTAATGGCAAAACGTCAGTTGTGGCGGAGTTACTTTACAAAGATGAAAATATTGCGCTGCTTAACGCTTTGAAGAAATTTTATGCATCGAATACGTACAAAAGTTTGAAAACCAAAGAAACAAAAACATGATGTGAAAGTCCCGCACAAATCTACCAAGATTACAAAATCGATAAATAAATTTCAGTAAGAAATCACAACTAATAACCTTATATAACTGTTCACAGGTAATGTAGAATAACTGTCTATTGAGTTTTTGGGTCAATTGAGAGTTAATTAAGGCAACTTCTAAAAACCTATTTTTTACAGAATTATCAAAATTTTCAGAATAGACAAATTTATACAATAAATTTATTTTATCCACGAAAATTCGTGGACAAAATGAGTTTTTAGCAGTTCCATTAATTCATTAGTTAAAAACTTTAACAAGTATTTCACCCTGCAAGGGGCAATGCAGAAATTTGTTGCGTTATTTGGCATTGCCTTTTCAGGGCGAGGATTTATTGGGATTTTTTCCCGCCGTGTTGCGGCGGGGGTTGCTACACGCTGTCCTTTCA
>JAITDV010000134.1 GCA_031282385.1 Planctomycetaceae bacterium
TCGGATCGCATTATCACCGTCATTTATGCTGTTTTATTATGCGCAATGTTAATACCGGCACTTTGGGGAGCATGGACGTATTCCTCTGAACTTTTGTATAAAAAACAATTATCGACAAATGGTATTCAAGGCGAAGCTGTAATTACAAAACGTTACAAAGAAGAATATAGTGAAGTTACGTATTACTATATTGATTATGTATTGATTGTCAATGATAAAGAATATCCGCGTAACTATGTTTGGGTAGAAGAGGTACTTTGGAATTCAGTGGATGTTGGTAGTCAATTACCAGTCATCTATTTGCCGGACACTCCAAATATAAGTCGCTTGAAAAACGATAAACTTATAAAATGGAGTTTTAATTTTTTTGTTCTCGGAAGTATTGGTTCCGTATTTGTCGGTACAATTTTTGTCTTTTGTATATTGGGCTTTGATCTTCAAACATCCTTTAAACTACGCCACATAGGTTAAGTATTACATTTTTCGACATGGCAAGTTGATTAAAGTTTTTAGATTTGGAAAACAACCTCCTGTACAAAAATTGAAATGATTTTTTGATTTTATTGCGGCGAACTTAAACCGGACGTAAAATTGAACCAGAACAAATTGTTGCGGAAATCATCCGATTAACCGCGTTTTCCAGCCCCATTCATCAATCCTTTACCAATACAATATCATGACACGTATTATTTTAATTTGTTGCGTAATCTGTTTTGTGTTCAATATTCAGACTTACGCTGTTGATTTTTATGTTTCACCGGACGGCAAGCCCGAAAATTCCGGTACGAAATCGGAACCGTTTGGAACGCTTGAGTCTGCACGCGACGCCGTCCGAAACGCCCGTAACTCTAAATCTATTCCACCAGATGAATCGGTTACTGTTTATCTTGCGGCGGGAAAATATTTTCTGAACAAAAGTTTTGAATTGAAACAGGAAGATTCCGGTACAGAAAAAAATCCCGTTCGTTATTGTTCGGAAACACCGTTGGGTGCGGAATTGATTGGTGGTTTTGCGGTTCCGGTTTCCGCGTTCAAGAAAATAGAAGAGATGGCAATTCTCAAACGGCTTGATCCGACAGTTCACGATAACGTTTTTGTTGCGGATTTGAACGCATTGAATATTCCCGGTATGAAGCAGTGGGGCAATCAGTTCAAAGGTCGTCCCGATGCTCCGCCGGAACTCTTTTTCAATGAAGAACCGATGACGGTTGCCCGTTTTCCTAATCACGCATGGGCTGGATTCAAAACAACTCTTGATAACGGAATGCCGCACGACGAAAAAACAGAAGAATCCAATAAAAAAGTTGCGGAAAAAGTTGGCGTTGCGTTTGTTCACCCAGAAACCGATACGAAAAAAAATCACGGCGGTTCATTTTTGTACGATGAACAAACATTGAAACTCCGTGACCCGGAACGAATTGCCCGATGGAATCCTGAAACTGGAATTTGGCTTTTCGGTTACTGGACACATGATTGGTCGGATGAAGTTCTTAAAGTTGCATCAATCGATTCGAAACAAAAAATTATGACCTTGCTCGGAGTTCACGGTTACGGAATTGGCGGGCAAAGCTGGACAGGTTATTCGGAACGGCGCTATTTTGTAATGAATTTGCTCGAAGAGTTGGACACACCGGGAGAATGGTATCTCGACCGTCAAAACAATCATCTCTATTTTTATCCGCCAAACGATTTGTCCGGTTCAGCAATTATTCTTTCAACATTGGAGCAACCGCTTGTTTTACTTAACGGATCAAATTTTGTCCGGTTTCAAGGAATCTCATTTGGTCCAACATTCGGTAACGGAATTGATATTCGCGGCGGTACAAAAAACGCTGTTCTTGCGTGCCGGATTTTTGCTACAGGACGCACCGGTATTACTCTCAACGGCGGAACAACAAATCTGGTTCGCGGTTGCGATTTATATCATATCGGCTCAACCGGTGTTTCAATTAACGGCGGTGACCGTAAAACATTGACTCCCGCAGGACATCGGGCAGTAAACAATCATATTCATCATTTCGGACGTTTATATCGGACTTATTCAGGAGCATTCAGTTTGCATGGAGTCGGAAATATCGTTCAAAATAATCGGATTCACGACGCACCACATCTTGCCATCGCCTACGGCGGTAACGAAAACCGAATTGAACGCAACGAAATTTATCGTGTTGTTCAGGAAACAAGCGACGCCGGTGCTTTGTACACAGGACGTGATTGGACTACTCAAGGAAATATGATCGAAGAAAATTACATTCATGATCTTGGAACTTCCGATTCACATGGAACAATGGGCGTTTATCTTGACGACTGCGATTGCGGTGATACGATTCGGCGTAACGTTTTTTATAAAGCAAGCCGTGCTGTGTTTATTGGCGGTGGACGCGATAATATTGCAGAGAACAATCTCTTTATTGAATGTTATCAGGGAATTAGTCTGGATTCACGCGGTATGACGTGGAAACAATGGAACTCACCCAATGATTCCAGTTGGCAATTGGAACGAAAAGCCCAAGAACTTAATTATCAGAATCCGCCATGGAGTGAACGTTACCCTAAATTGGCAACCATCATGCAAAACGAACCAAAAGCTCCGCTTGGTTGTGTTTTTCAGCGTAATGTGATGATTGATTGCAAGCAATGGATTCATCTCGATAATAACGTACTAAAACTTCTGGAACAAACCAATTTGAAAGACAATATTATTGTTGCTGATAATGTTGTTGTGGAAAACACTGTTAAAAGTGATGCGGATAAACTTCCCGAAAAGGAAAAAACGCTGCAAAAATATGTCGGCAGTGTTGAACCGGGGTTTACTGATCAAGACAAACAAGATTTTCATTTCAAACCGGATTCGCCGTTGCAAAAACTTCTGCCGGAAAATTTTGAACCGATTCCGTTTGAAAAAATCGGACTTTTTATTGATCAATATCGGACATCGTTACCGAAAAACAACTAAATGATACAATTGTTTTATTTTTTTGAAATTTATCCTAGTGTTCATAGGCTGATAGTTAAAATGGTTAAAATTTTCAGATAGTTTCGTTATTTTGTGAAATCATTCTCCTCGTCAATAATCTCAAGGTAGGCGATCCCTTCTCCGGAGGGTCGCGCCGGTTGAGATTTACTCGACACCAGCAAGCCTGCCCCTCCTACTGCGGATCAATTCAAGAACAAAATTTTTATGAGAGGCATTGCCTGTTGGTGTCTATTAATTTATTAATTTATTAATTAAAAGGCTCAACCGGCGCGACCCTTCGGAGAAGGGATCGCCTACCTTTTAATTTCCCACCTTGACTTTGGTTTACCTAAATTAACTACCAGCCTATGAACGCTAGGAAATTTATTGAAAAAAGATCGGAAGTATCTGATGTGGTTTTGTTTATTCGTGAAACAAAAAATAAATACAAGGAACATTTAGGGAAATTCGTATCTATTCAGTTGATTGTAGGAGTATCACGTGTTTCGTCCGCTAGTGTTGTTGTAAATAGTAGCCCAACCCTGTAAGGGTAATCCATGAATCACCGCCGGTTTTAAGTTTTAAGAAACCCTTACAGGGTTGACGATGTGTTGAGGTTACCTACCCCCAGTTGGCACTGGGGGTTATTCACGGAAAACTCCTACGGAGTTACAGTTGTCCTGTCCGTGAATTAAACGCCTACAAACAACTGAATAATTACGACAAATTTAAAAATTAAAAATAGGCGTTATTTTGTCAATTATGAAAATTTTGTTAATTCTGTTAAAAATTATTCTCCGAAAAACGGTAACTTCTCACGGTGTTGACAAACGTTCTGATATTTTCGGGCGGTGTTTCGGCGGGGAGCGCACAACCGGCTCCGATGACCAAACCACAACCTTGAAATAGATCAAGAACATTTTGTGCTGTTTCGCGAACAGTTGCTTCGTTGCCGAAACAAAAAACACCGGACGGATCAAGAATCCCGAACACAACCGATTTTTTGTACATTGTTTTTTGAACCGCCACAACATTCGTTTTATAATCAATCTCAACACCGGCAAATCCGCATTCCGACATTAATTCCAAAATCCGATCCGTTTTGCCGCAAATATGACACACGGTTCGGATTCCCGATTGCGTTAAATCGGCAACCAGTCTTTTTTGAAACGGAAACACAAATTTTTGATACATTTTCGGCGAAATAAGATCTGGACTCCCGACACTATCGCCAAAACTGGTCATATCTGCTCCTGCTTCCTTGACCAATTTGTGAAACTTCAAATGGACAACATAACATCGTTCAATCAATTGCAAAATTAATTTTTCCTTTTCCGGTATTGCCAAATCCATCATCATATTCGAAATACCGTAAACCGCCGCCGCAAGACTAAATGCTCCTTGATCCGCATTGCCGCGAATAAACAACTCGCCGCCAACTGCTTCACGTATCATTCGAATTGCGTCAAGATAAATTTGAATACGTTCATCTTTTTCAAGTTTATCTGTATCAATTTTATCAATCACTTCTTCAATCCGATTTGAAATGGGCGCAACAACTTTTGCCGGCATATCTTCATCAAAAATTGTTTCCGCTCCAAGCGCGTATGCTTCCAACGCCGTATCCACATCCGTCAAAATCCCGTCAAGACCATAACGTAACGATGCTTCAACAAAAGCACGCGACATATTTTCCGGTTGACTACGAAATTGCTTCATTGTCATTCCCGCATCCCGCGCCGCCGACATAAAATTGTGCAACATTATCGGAACAACATCAGTTGCCTTACCGTCAAGAACATTATTGATTCGTTCAAAACCATTCATAATAATTTGAAAAAAAATAAACCACTCAATAAAACAAATACACCTTCACAACCGTCAATTTGCATGCTCTTGAACTCTCTTGCGTTCCCAAACATTAGGCCTTTTCGCTAACCTGTACGAGACCACCCCTGACCCCTCCGAAGGAGGGGAATTATTCGCCTCCGAAGGAGGCGTATTCTTATTCGCCTCACTCGGAGGCGTCTTCTTATTCCCCTCCTTCGGAGGGGTTAGGGGTGGTCTCGTAGGAGTTAAAGGCGGTTTTTCGTTGTAGGTTTTTTGTTGCGTTGATGTATTTTTAGGTTAGAGAAAAGGTCTATTATTAGCAAAAATCTTCAATTGTTTTTTTATTTCCTGACAACTATACCTAGATTTTGTTTGGATGTCGTTCAAATTTGTGCTTAGCACAAAATTATACTAACTAACCTCGTAACTATTGAGTCGTGGGATTCAATTGTTTAGGCAAAAGAGTTTAAGGGATTGGAACGAAGCAGACAGAAACGCAGCGTTCTAAAGTAAACAATCCTTATTTACCCAATTTTCCTTAGAGAACTTCTACAAACTCATTTTGTCCACGAATTTTCACGAATTAAATAAATTGTGCAAATTCGTGGATAAAATAAATTTATTGTCTAAATTTGTCTATTCTGAAAATTTTGATAATTCCGTCAAAAATAGGTTTTTAGAAGTTGCCTTAATAAACTGCTCACATTTTAATTTCGTTTATATTTGACTTTTTATCTATTTAGTTCCGCTTTATATCTTACGATTGCGGCGACTCCCCACATTAGGTTTATTGTTACGAAAATTATTAGGAATAGAGTTGCGGCATTAGTTGCGCCTCCGCCGTATGAGTGTACGCTTCCTTTGAAAACGAAATTTATTCCGTACCACGTCATAATCACCGCAATAGACGAAAACAACGCACCAATAACAATTCCAATTCTGCCGTAATACTTTGCAAGCCTCGCATGTAACACAATTGCAAAAAATAAAATAGTAATCAACGCCCACACTTCCTTCGGGTCCCAACCCCAAAAACGCCCCCACGAATAATCTGCCCAACGCGCGCCAAGTATTGTTCCCACCGCCAAAAGTAATAACGCAAAACGAATCAATCGCGATACCGTTGGTACAAACATTTCAAACATTGCCGGGAATTTTAACTCTCTGCGGCCTCGCACCAACTTGATTTCATAACGTCCAAATATTACCGCGCCAAGCGCAATTACAGACATACTCCACGCAATAAACGCCGCCGCATAACTAACAATTATCGCTATCACATGAACCGTCAACCAAAAATTACTACGCAACACTGCCGTCAACGGTTTGAAATTCGGATTAAGTTGTGCCGTATTGCCGTATGCAAAAAAACCGGCAAGAAAAACTATCGCAGCAGCAGCTATCAAAAATAACTTCCGATCAAGAATTTTATTCCTCGCCGATTTGAACCATACAGTACCGCTATTGTCAAAAATCATTCCTGCTGTTGTTGCCGCGCCTTCGCCTGCGAAGACTGACGTCATTGAACTGCCGCGTTGCGGCGCCGATACCGCTTGTTTTTCGGAATAAGAAAATATACCAAGAGACGCTGCCACCGAACTTGAATTTAATAACAGCGGTAAAAATATTATCAACGCTAAAATAATACGCGGCACAAACCATACTATCGCACCAATACTCACCAAAACTACCGCAAGATCGATCAAATCCAACATTGAAACCGCTTGTGAGAATTTGTCAAACCAGCTAACCGACCCCGAAGTATCTCCATACGAAATCCACATCAAAAAACAAAACGTTACCATCATAAAAATAACTCTTGGTATTGCCAACAGAACTTGGCGCGTTACCGTTAAACGTTTTTCATTTTCAAATTTCGCATCAACTTGTTCTGCATCCGCATCGAATATTTCGCCTGACAAATTGTTGCCGGCATAAGCTCCGCCAAATTGTTCCGCCGCTTTGCGTATTGCCGAATCACCTGCTGTAGTTTCTGTAGAATTTGAAATATTGCTTCGGCTGCCGTTGAAAAATAATTTGAATTGCGACAACTGCGGAAATTCTGTATAACGCCATGCAAGCGAAAGAGCCGGTTGAACTAATGGATAAAGAGTGTACCAAACACCAAGAACCGCCGCAGAAACCGCCATCAAAATAACTGTCTCATACATATTCGTTACCGGTGCCCAACCTGAAATTAATGCCCGCATAACACCGCCAATTAGCGCAACAATAATTGAAGCAGAAAGAAATCCAACTCCGACCCAAAGCATTAACTCTTCAACTGAATTTGTGTAATCCGCAACTTCCTCTTGCCAGATCGGATTGGCACCGACAGCCATTTTTTCTGATTGTGGTTGCCGGCTAATTATACTGTCTCCGCGCGAATCGGTATTAACGCCTGAATAAAATCCCGGCGCAACAATTGACTCCATGATATTATTTATTTCTGCGTCTTCGTCTGACATTGTTGTTATTCCTGATTTTGTTTCGTTTGATCTTATTCCTGAGCGCACGCCGGATCGTATTCCTGATTTTATACCTGATTTTATACCTGATTTTATTCCCGACATTTCAGCAACAGATACATTACCTGTTTCGATAGCGGCTTCTTCTTCACTGAATTTTTTTACAACTTGAGTGTTTACAGTTGCTGTAATTGCCCGCCAGAAAAACGCGGCAACAATTGCACAGGCGCCAAATAAAGCGGAACCCAACGCTAGAATCATCATCCAAAAAAATGGCGAAATTGAAAAATAAAAATGCTCCGTTTCTATCTCTTTATAAAGCGGATAACGTGTCTTATCCAACATTTCTATAGACAATTGCTCATCCGATTTCATAAACTGCCGACGCTGCTCTTCAACTCTTAACGCGCACTCATGAATTACTTGCCGGACTGATTGGCAAATTTGGTTAAATTGTACTGTTGCGTTAATACGTGTCGGCGCAATAAATGCAGAGTAAAGATAGTCAAGAACATTTCTACGGAGCAATAAAACCGGTTCGTTGAAAAAACTCAAACTATCGTTATCGGATATAAAATTAGGATGCGAATATATGTTCGTATCGGCACCTGTAAAAATATCTATATTATCTTCCGGTTTGCTTTCGGCAGATTTGGTTTTGTTGTTATCATTATTGTTACGAATATTATTGTCAGCAACAGTGTCGGCATTCGTGTTTGTTTTTTCGGCGGTATCTTTGTTATCTGGAGTTTCAATTTTATTTGTTGTGCTATTGTTTTCAGTGTCTGGTATTTTTGTTTCGGTATTTACAGTTTTAGGTACAATTGACAACACTTCAGTAACAGGCGGAATATCTTGCAACTGAGATTTAGAATCAGATTTTTCCGGTTCTGTTTCAATTTTTTTCTGTTGCACCTCAGACCGGATGGACAATTTTGTTTTATTAAAATTCGGGTCAATAAAACGTCTGATTGCATTTTCGCCTCCGTCCAAAACAAGCCGTATCGATGCCCAAGGATTGACCGCATAATCTGTATCAATATCACTCAACGATTGCGCAGAAATTATAGGCATTACGCGAAGCGTACGACCATTGTCATAAAGTGAAATATACGCCGCCTCAACCTCACGATACAACGATTTAAGCGAATAATTATAAATCAAAATATATTGCCTAATTTCATTTTCGTTTGCAGATAAAATTTGTTGCGAGAACAATCGGGGCAGAATAGAATCAGGATTGACAACTTTTTTATCCGCAACAGAATTTTTAGGCGATTCTGTTTTAGCAATTGTAGAATTATTGTTTGAATTTCCTGTTGGATAAATTTTTTGCATAAAAGAACTACTTTCATCAATATTTGCTTCTATTAAATTAAGAATTTTTTCAAACCTCAATTCAACAGTATTGAGATTCGGAATTTGCCGACGTTCTGAATTTTCGTTACGATCAAATTCATCAGTCAATTGTTTAAGCGCAACATAAATTTCCGCCCAACGTGCAGAAGTCGGATGAGTAGTTCCTTGTTGTTCGTTTGGCGATTTTGATCTTTCCAGCTCGCCGCCAAGAACACGCAACTCGTTCCAAGCAGTTTCGGCAAGATGAAACGATTTTGGTATTGCCGTTTTTAAGATAGTAATCATTCTTTCGGGCGAATGCCGTCTCGGATCAAAAGTCAAGTTTTCAAAGTTATAAAGTGCCGTAAGAATACGCTCGGTGATTTTGTCGGATTCTGATAAATCCGTATTCATCGGGTTTTGTTGTTTTTGCGCAAGTTCAAGATGACGTTGTTTGAAGTTGTCGGAATTTTTTATTTGAAAAACAGCAACACGATTCAGAGTCCTACCGGCATTATTGATTAACGGGAAACCTTGTATTTGCCTGTAATCTGTTTCAGGCGCGCTGATTATTGGTATAAACTCCCAAATTTCAGGTTCAACAATCCACGAAAGCAACAATTCAGACGGCTCAAAATAACGTCCTTGCAATGGAACAAGAGTACGAATTCGATCTACAATAGCACGGGCTTGTTTGCCTGTCATGTATGGAATTCGTTCAATACGATCCGTTTGGGCATTGTGTTTCGCGTTTCGCAACATATCTGAAACAACTCCAAGTCCAGTGTCCATTGATCGTATATCTGGAGCAATTGGTACAGAAAATTCGTCTTGAGAAGAACTGTCAACTGCCGGCGCCGCCGCTTCCAACAACCGCTGATTTTCAACAACACGATCAAGCTCCGCAATAACAGTTGCGTCTTGAACAATAAAAGGACGTGTCGTTCCACAAATCTCAAATACAATTTGTCTGGCAAAAGAGGATAACGGCATTGTTCGCCCGCCATCAAATACTGGAATTGTTTCCCAATAAAATCTGTTTTGCGCAAATACGCCGCTGGAAAAATAAACTAAAAATACCGTAAAAATAAATCCACAAAATATGAATATTAAATATCTTTTCATGTTCGCGAAAATAAAAATTTAATTAAAGGACAAAAAGGACTTTGAAACTTGAAAAACAGCAGCACTAACTCAAAAATCAAAATTACGTAATATTTCTGCGGACTGCGGAACATAGCAATGGAAAATTGAGCTGATAATAATTACATTAAACTGTGAACAGTTTAAAACTAACTTGAATTATCATCCCAAACTGCTGTTTTCACCAATTGTAAAACCGAGCTTAAATGCTTTTATATTTATATCAACAAATTTTTCTTTTACATTTTGTCTTATTGCTTCCAACCATGCGTCTGTTGTTAAAGAGAGTTTTGTTGCCATTGCGCCTAGTAGGATTGTGTTTGCTGCTTTTGGATTACCCATTTCAGTTGCTTGCTCTACAGCGTCAATATAAACCAGACGCGGAAAATATTGTAACAATAATTTCTTGTCAACATCAGGATAAGATACTCCGCCCGAAGAAGCAGTTACCGGAATAATTTTTTGACTCGAAATCACCGCCAAACCGTCTTCGGCAAGATAATCAATATTTCTCAATCCTTCTATCCGTTCAAGAGACCCAAGCACTTGTGCAGACCGACGCGGCACAAGCGGACTAAAAACTTCACACCCAAAACGAATCTGCGCCACAACCGAACCGCCACGTTGCGCCATGCCGTGAATTTCATTTGTTTTCACGTCAAATCCCATAATAACCGCAGCCTGCGCCACTATTTCACTCGCCAACAAAATCCCTTGACCGCCAACTCCAACCAATACCACACTCGTTGTCATAAATATCTCTCAAAAAATTTTCAAATAAAAAGTAACTATTAAATCGTTTTAAACTGTTCTCACGTTAAATTTTCTTCACCTTCACCTGCTTACCTATCGGAAATCAGGTTTTTACGCTCTTGAGCCGTTGCAATTTATAGTACAAACAATACAAGCGGTCTCTGTTGTGCTGCGTTTCAACTTGCAGTAAAAATTTTGCGATTAAAGCTGGCGATTGAATAGTTACAAACAAAGAAACAAACAATCACATTCTTTCAACAGTTTTTATTCCGAGTAACTCCAAACCTTTTTTCAATGTTGTTGCCGTTAAGTCGCATAACAATAAACGGCTGTTTCTGGTCAACTCATTTTCTGCACGCAAAACAGGACATTGTTCAAAAAAAGTTGAGTACTTGTTCGCCAACTCAAAAAGATACGCCGTCAATAAATTCGGACGATAATCCTTAATTGCAAAATCAATCGCATCACCAAATTTCAAAATTTCTTTTGCCAACATCCGCTCCGCGTCTGCTTTCAACTCCGGCTTAAAACCGTCCGTTCCTACTTCCTTGCGAAACTTTTTAACGTCAATATTACCTTTGGCAAAAATACTCCGTACTCTTGCGTATGCGTATTGCATGTACGCAGCCGTGTTGCCGTTCATTGCCAGCATTTTATCGTAACTGAAAATATAATCACTCTCCCGATTCTGCGACAAATCAGCATAAATAATACCGCCGATCCCAATACTTTTTGCAACTTCATTACAATTATCATCTGAAAGTTTAGAGCGATCATTTGACTTGACAATTTCCAACGCCCGCTTTTCCGCTTCGTCAAGTAAACCATTGAGTCCCACAGTGTCGCCGCTTCGAGTCTTAAACGGCTTGCCGTCTTCGCCGAGTACCGCGCCAAATTTGACATGCGCAAACTCAACTTCATTTATTCCCATCATCCGCGCCGTCTTAAAAAGTTGCTCAAAATGTAACGATTGCCTGAAGTCTGTAAGATACAAAATCACATCAGGCTTAAACTCACGCATACGATACAGAATTGTTGCAATATCGGTTGTTCCGTATAAATATGCGCCGTCCTTTTTACGAATCAACATCGGCGTATCGCTGCCGTCAAAAAAAATTCCGATTGCCCCATCCGTCTCACGAGCAATTCCACGCCCAATCAAATCATCAACCACTTCCGAAAGCATCGGATGATAAAAACTTTCACCAAGCGTATAGTCAAACGTGATTCCTAATCGTCTATAAATCAAATCAATTTCATTCATTGAATACGGCATAACTTCATGCCATATTTTCAAATTATCCGCGTTACCATCATGCAATTTCGCCGTCTCCGCAAGCACATTCGCCGCAACTTCCTGATCGCCGGCATCTATCTTGCCGCGAACAAATCTGTAAATCCTACTCAACTCTTCAACAGGTTGACGACAATACAAATCAGCGTCAAGATAATTTTTGTAACCGAAAATAATCATTCCGAATTGCGTACCCCAATCGCCAAGATGATTATCCGTAACCACACTATGACCGCGAAACCGAAGTATGTTCGTCAACGCGTTGCCCAACACCGTAGATCGCAAATGCCCAACATGCATCGGCTTGGCAACATTGGGACCGGAATAATCAACTACAAACTTCTTCGGTTTCTTGACCGCTTCAATTCCCATCCGGTCAACATCTGCAAGAACTTTGCAAAGACACTCCGCCAAAAATGAATCACGCAAAACAATATTGATAAACCCCGCACCCGCAACTTCAACCGAATCACAAATATCATCAATCCGAAGCCGCGAAATTATCTCATCGGCAACCTCACGCGGTTTACGCGACAACCGCTTCGCAAGCGGCATCGCAATATTCGCCTGATAATCCCCAAATCGAACATCCTGCGAATAACGTACCAAATCAATATACTCCGAAACATCATCAACAAATTCACTAACCGCCAACTCAAACCGACTTCTCAATAAATCAAGAATCATAATTTAACTCACTCTACTTTCTAAAACCAATCTAATACCGAATTCTATATCCGCTCTTACGTTTAATATGGATGTTGTTCAACATTATTTTATTTTTTCACGAATCCATTTTGCGCGTATTGAAAATGCGGGTTGTGTTGTTGTTCCTTTGGCAATTCGTTCATAATGACTGATTGCGTCAGTGTAATTTTTTTCAAGTTCCGCAATACGACCAAGAATATACGACGCCGGAATTGCCCAAATATTTAAAGAACTCGACATCAAACTTTTCATTGAATCTTTTGCATTCTCAATAGAGTTTCGCTCAAATGATGCAATCCCAATCCAAAAAACCGCTTGATTTGTTGTCAATTGTAAAATCTGCGCCAACGTTTTATTGTTACGAAAATCCGGCATTGCCCGTAACTCCATCATTTCACGGTCAGAAATTCTTGCGTCTTGATATTGCGTCATCGCACCGCCTTGACCGGTAATTGTTCCTTTGAAATAAAGAATACGACCCGACCAAATTGGAAAATTATGATGCTTCGACAAAGGATTTGTTGTCCTGAAAATATCCAAATAAGAACCAATCATATTATATTTAAACAATTGATCAAACTTTGCATGAAAAGGATAATTCCAAATTGCAACCTTTACATTATCAGATATTGATTTCATCTCCGCCAATAATCGACGTTGTTCGTTGAGGTTCGTGTACAAAATCATATTCGATTCACCGCTCAAATCCGCCTCTAAAACCTTCATCCGCATTGAAACCGTTTCTGGAGACGCGGCAAGAAATATTGTCGATTTCTTGAGCTTTGCAGATGTAACCGGAAACTTGTCCTTGTCAGAAATATCAAGTTTGCGCAACAACGAATCATCATTCAATACTTGTGAAAACGTCGCAATACTATTACATATCAAAGTTCCATCCTCCGCAAATATCAAACCATCCTTTGCCGGTAACGGCGTTCCGTAATCCGGTACAAATACATAAATCTCTCCGTTGACCAATACGCCAACTCCCCAAAATAATAACCCGCCCGGCTTCGCCGCATCATCAACTGCAAGCATAACCGCATCTATCCGCTGTTGCCGTAAAAGTTCTATAAAAACCCACGCCCGATCCAAACCTGAAGCATTGCCAAGTAAAACCGATTGCCAAGGCAGCTGCAACGGCGGCAAAATATTGTTGATGATATCTTGATCACGCACGGAAATATTACAAATTGTCCAATCAAAAATATTCTTCACCCGTTCAAGAACATCTTGCTTATCACCTCGCGCCCAATTTGAAATATCACGCAACCAAATTGACTGAATCAAATAATAAACATCGGAAGTTTGAATAAATAAATCTTCTGTTTTCATACTTGTTGCAAGATTATTAAAGTAAGCTGCTATCATTGCAAATTGCTCTGTCTCTTGTTCAAAACGTTTTGCAAACGCGAGTATCGCATTGGCGTTAAGATTCGCAATTGATTCAATTGCACTAAATCGCTCACGCACGCCCTTGACCATCGTCAACAAATCCTGCAAATCCGATATTCCAACCCGATTGTTCAACGTATCCAGTACAGCCTCAAGATCAGATAAATAACGAACTACTTCATTACATTCAGGAATAAGTGTGTCAGAAACTTTGACCGGATTATTTTTATCGTCCGCAGTTTTTTTGTCTTGTAAAATATAAAGTAATTTTACAAGCGCATCCGTACTGACTACACCTTTGCGGATAATAGATTCTATTTCAAGAAACTCCGGTTCAGATTTCCATGATTCGTCAGAACGCTTGCGTTTTATCCAATTATTCAATCTGTCGCCGGTCTGAATAATTCTTTCCGCTCCTTGTGTTTCGGGCAAGCATGGCGAACCTTCAAGCGAGTTAAGAATTTCTATTGTACGCAAAAAATCTTCTGCTTGCCGTACCGGATCATAGGATGCTCCGCCGCCTGTCGTAGGTACAACTACACCATCACTACTTTGATGGCAACCGCAACCGAAAAAAATTAAAGAAAAAAAAGCCGTAATAAATATTGTTACAATAATCTTCATACTTCAAAGAACTCCAGATTTAATTCTATATATCATTTTCCCGCAAATAAAAATTTTCGTGAAATGATTTCTTAATTTTCCGTCCCGTCAGGAATAGTTACTATTGTTTGAATACGTAAAAAAAACACATGACTGAATAGTTACGTTTATAAATGAAATGAATCGTCCAACACGAATGAGAATTATAGCAACTATTGGTGAAAGAGGCTAGTCGGTTAATGTTTGTTCTGTGATTTTGAGCTGCCGGAATTTTGAAACGGCAAGAGTTACAAATTTCCAACCGTACGCAAGGTCAAATTTGCTATTGCCGATATAATATTGTGAAAAAAAACTTGTAATACTTCAATGGAATGTTTTTAAACTGTTCATACTTGAATTTTCCTTTACCGCCGCCTGTTTACCTATCGAAAAGCAGGCTTTTACGCTATTGAGTCGCGCAATTTATAATACGAACAGTATAACGTGTGAACAGTTTAACAATTTCAATTTGAATCTTACTCCTCTTGTTCAATCGACAATATTAGAGTACGATAGCGACCCTTTGAGACAACAGTTTTGTTGTGATCATAATTTACTATTTTGTCGGCTAGAGATGCAATATGTTGCGTCTCTGTGAAATTTTCTAATATGAAAAACACAATTGAATGAAATGATACAAACTATACTGCTCATCCTATAATTTGCGAGACTCAGGAGTGCAAAAAACTGCTTGCCAATTAGGTAAGCAGGCGGCGTAAATGAAATTTAAAGTGTGAACAATTTAGAATCTAAAATTCAAACGTGATGAGTATAATTTTTTTTAATTTTGAAACAAACTTAACAAAGAATTTGTTGTGTACACATCTGAACGAATTGTGATAACCGGAGTCGGACTTACTTCTCCGAATGGAAATAATCTGGCGGAATTTCGTGTTGCGCTTCTCAATGGTTGCAGTGGTGTTTCGCCTTATGAGATACGGTATTTTGGCAAGACGGTTGCGGGTATTTGTAATTTTCCGGCAACAAAATATCAAAACCGCAAAGACATACGGCGCGGTACACGCGCGGGTAGTATTGCTGTTTATTGTGCTAATGAAGCTATTGTTGATAGCGGGATAAATTGGGAGCAGACGGACAAATCGCAGGTTGGCGTGTTTATTGGCATTACTGAACACGGCAATGTTGAAACGGAAAATGAAATTTACAATATTAAGCAATTTGATTACGATTGCAAAACATGGTCTCACTTTCATAATCCGCGAACGGTAGCAAATAATCCCGCAGGTGAAGTTACGTTGAACTTGGGCATTACCGGCGCGCATTATTGTATTGGTGCAGCGTGTGCGGCGGGCAACGCGGGAATAATTCAAGGTGTTCAAATGTTGCGGCTTGGTGAAGTTGATCTTGCGTTGGCGGGCGGTGTTTCTGAAAGCATACATACGTTTGGGATTTTTGCGGCGTTTGCGGCAGAAAACGCTCTGGCGTCGCACGAAGAACCGGCTAAAGCGTCAAGACCTTTTGATAAAAATCGCAATGGAATAGTAGTTGCGGAAGGTGGTTGTATTTATACGTTGGAAAGATTACCGGATGCAAAAAAACGCAACGCAAAAATTTACGGCGAGATTGCAGGATACGCAATGAACAGCGACGCAACAGATTTTGTTTTGCCCAACGCCGAACGTCAATTAGAGTGTATGACAAAAGCAATAAAAAAAGCCGGAATCAAACCTGAACAAATCAACATCGTAAGCACACACGCAACTGCAACAACTCTAGGCGATATTCAAGAAATCAACGCTTTGAAAACATTGTTCAAAAACTCACAAAAAACATACATCAACAACACAAAAAGTTTCATTGGTCACGCAATGGGTTCAGCTGGAGTTCTTGAGCTTGCGGGCAATTTACCTTCTTTTGTTGATGGAGTTGTTCATCCGACGATAAATTGTGAGGAGCTTGATCCGGCGTGTGAAATCACGAATCTTGTCATCGGCAAACCAAAAAAAATAGATGAAGTAAATTACATTTTAAATAATTCATTCGGAATGGTCGGAACAAATTGTGTTGTCATCGTCGGCAAATATAACGACACAATCTAAACTAGTCAAATACAGATTGTTGGTTTTAGCCGGATTTTTATAAGTTTTATAATATACTATTGTCAAATTATTTAATTCCTGAAAAGTCGTGAAAATTAGCGTAAATTCATGGACAAAATGAGTTTTTATACTGTTCGTACTATAAATTGAATGACTCAAGATCGTAAAGACCTGCTTTTCGATTGTTTGAATATGTAAAAGAACACATACGACTGAATAGTTACGTTTATTTTGGAGTGCTGCTTTTTTGTCTGATTCGTTCCTCTTTCGGTTATTTTTTCAAGAATTTTATCGGGTATATTTTCTCCGGCGATTTCTTTTGCCGACTTAAATTCGGTTTTGTCGAGTTTTTCATTTTTGCCTTTATCATCTTTCAAGTAGAATTCAATACAACGTTTGAGATACGCGTTACTGAATAATTTTTGTACGGATTCTTTTGAGTTTGGTTCTAAACGGATTGCTTCTTTGAAATCGGCAATTGCCTTGTCAAAATCATTCTTTTCAAGATAAACCAATCCACGCGCCTCAAATACTTTTGAGTCGTCTGATTTCAATGAAATTGCTTCATTAAAATCTTTCAACGCACTATCCAATACTTTTTGCTCAAAAAGAATTTTCCCGCGTTTCAAAAGTATTTCGTATTGTGATTCTTTTTTTCCGGTTTTGCGTTTTCAGTTCCAAATGGTACTTGTGCAAAATTTGTGCAGTGTAGCCGTCTAAAGTTACAAGAATCAAGCCCAAAATCACATAATGTTGCAAGTTCAAATTCGTTTTCATTGTAAAGTTTCCTTTTCAATTAAAAGGTTTGTTAAATAGACCTTTTCGCTAACCTGTAGGAGACCACCCCTGACCCCTCCGAAGGAGGGGAATTATTCGCCTCACTCGTAGGCTTCTTCTTATTCCCCTCCTTCGTAGGCTTCTTCTTATTCCCCTCCTTCGGAGGGGTTAGGGGTGGTCTCGGAGGAGTTAAAGGCGGTTTTTCGTTGTAGTTTTTTTGTTGCGTTGATGTATTTTTAGGTTAGAGAAAAGGTC
>JAITDV010000152.1 GCA_031282385.1 Planctomycetaceae bacterium
ATATTAATTTGATCATATTGCAATCATCAACTTCTCTCATACCTAGTTGAAAACTTCTATTGTCATTCGACTTAAAATTTTTAAACCGCGAGTTGATATATTTCTTTTTGTCAATAGATGAAATATTGTTAAATCCGCATATTGAATTTTCAAGCGCGGGAAAAAGTATCATAGTTGCGTATTGTTCAAAAGGACAATAATATATCAATTTCATAAAATCCAGAATAGGATGCAATCCAACTATTATCATGCGGTTCTTTTGATAAACAGCCCAAGTTGTACTTGCCAATTTGCCGTTTGTATTGTTTTCTATTCCAAAAAAGTTCTCAATTGCCTTTGACTTCGACGTGTTTTCTTGAACGTTGGGAAAGATAAAATACGGACCAAATTTTAAGTCTTTCATATTTAGAATAAAATACAAATGCGTAATATCATTTTCAATTAAATTTGAAAATATATTTTGATTGATTTTACTATTCTGTATTGGCGGACTCTTTATTATCGATTCTAAATATTGCCTTATATTGTTATTAAACGTCTCTTTATCTGGTAATTGATCTAAAATTTTATCAAATTTATGAACTTCATTAAAAGCGAGCAAATTAACGTAACAAATAATCGCCGTATCGTCGTCGATAAAAGGCGAAATTTCATTAATAATTTTTTGCGTTGTTATTGATTGCGTTTTCGGAATAATTGGAGATTGGCATATTCCATGATTCGTAATACAAGTAACAAAAAAAATAATTATTGAATAATGAAGGTAAACGATTTTTTTCATTTTTATTATAGGTAAAGGATTGATATATGTATGCAACTTATGTATGGCGTACCGATTAATATAATTAAATCGGGCAAATTGTTTCTGTTTTTTATTTCATATAGTTCGATTCAATAACTGTTTCAAGCATATTGTTTTTAGGTTTTGGCAATAAGTGAATTAAAAAATTTTCCCATTCTGACGGCGTTATTTGATTTGAAGCGTTCGGTTCTATAAGAGAGTTTTTTTTTGTTTTTGTCTTATCGTATGCAAAATAATTCTTGACGACTTGTTTACAAACGCCGTCAAGAAATTCCTTAAATTGCATTGCATCTTTAGGCGATTTGCATTGTATTATCAACTTGACTTTGGGTTGATTAGTATCAATTCCAAACGCGCAATAATCGCGGATATTTTTTAGAAATTCAAACGTCGTCTGATTGAACGGCTCGTCCATTTTTTTCAAACGCAATAATTCCAACGACGCAATAGCGTCTGGAAACAAGAATATCAATTTGATCATATTGCAATCGTCTAATTTTTTCACGCCGCGTTGAAATTTTATATTATCAATCGCCTTGAAATTATCAAACCGATCGTTAATATATTTTTTTGCGTCAATGTAATTGAGGTTGTTAAACCCGCAAGTTGCATTTTCAATTTCAGGCTTTATCATCGACGCGAATTGTTCAAGCGGGCGATAATAGATAATTTGAAAATAGGAAAGAATAGGATTAGAACCGCCTATGATCGCGCATTTTTTTTTGTAAACTATCCAAGGCGTGTGTTTGAAAACGTCGTCGTTATTGTTTTTTATGCCAAAAAATTTTTCGATAACCGTTGCTTTATGCGTATTTTCTTGAACGTCGGGAATTACAAAATACGGACCAAATTTTAAATCTTTCATATTTAGAATCAAATACAAACGCGTAATATCTTGTTCAATTAAAATTGAAAAATCAATTCGATTTGCTTTACTATTTTTGTTTGGTATATTGTCATTCTTGTTTTGTATATTTGTCATTGATTTAAAATACCGTCTGATATTTTCGTTAAACTGTTCAATTTCAGCCAATCGTTCTATAATTTTGGAAAGTCTTTGAATTTCTTTGAAGGTGTCAAGATTAACGTAACAAACAATAGCCGTATCTGCGTCAATAAGCGGCGAAATCTCTTCGACAATTTTTTGCGTTGACGTTGACTGCGTTGTTTGAATCTCAGTTGTCTGACAAATTCCATGATTCGTTACGCACGCAACAAAAATAATAATTATCGTTACAAAAAATTTAAAAATAATTTTCATCGGGATTGTTAGTATCTGTACTGTCCAAAAATTGTCAACTGAATTTCCCTTGTTTTTCACATATTTTTTAAATTTGCGTATCTCTGATATGTATGCAAAAGCGTATTTAATTCAAATATATTAAAAACCTTGGAATTAAGGCGTTTTTCATTTATTTTTTTGGGGAAAGCACAATTCGTATGGTTATTAAATAAAAAAGAGTCGAAAATTGTCAAATGATGCGCTTGATATATTTTTTGACTTCGCCGACCAATGTTCAAATCGTTTCTTTATTTTTTATATTCGCATTGGGGCTAGTTACATTGACGGTTATTGTTGAGGAGTTGGATTCTTTTCGCAAAGCGACGTTCCTTTTTGTGGTCTGACACGAAGATATGCTTCAGAACAAGGTCCCCATTTTCCTCCGTCTAATTTCCATGCCGTATTTGCTGGTTTCATATCGAACAACAAATGTCCGCTGATTGTTGCTAATGAGCCTTGATAATAATCCGCTGATCCCATTCCAGAACCTTCCGTAATTAACTTACCGTCATCAGTGTAGCAACATTGACTAGCTGAAACAAATGTATTTGGTATTGTCAAATCACCAACAGCTGTAGAAATTGTTTCTTTGTGTTTTGATCTAATGCAAAACGCCGCTCCAACATGGTATCCACACAACTTTCTACTAGGTGCCTTCCAATCTTTATGCGTAGCATTGGCAGGTATCTCCCATTTTTGCCATTTTTTACAAGCTTACAAGGACAATCTGGTAATGTATTAGTCCAAGCTAAATTTTGGTTGTCCTTATACCACTTTTCAAATCCTTGTGGCAAATGTTGAATTATGGTTGTAATATTGGCAGGATTCAAGGTTGTTAAATCTACGCCGTTCAATGTATTATCACATTCGTCTATGCATTGAGATCGACGAATTGCATTCGTATCAACCTCAATGTCAATTATTAGACCCACGTTAATAATACTCTCAGGAAAATCTGCCCTGCATTTTGCTTTACACGGAGCGGCAGTACATCCTAATGAATTAAACTGTGGTGTAACATTAGCCAATCCTATTGGATCAATAGATTGTAAAAAATTCTTTATATATCTAAACAAATTCCTATCATCGCCGTCAAATCCAATCGGATCCTCGCTCACCCATCGCCCAATATCCGAATCATACCAACGGTTAATATTCCATTGCAAGTCGCTACTTTTGTCTGTTAGTTTTCCGGTGTAGG
>JAITDV010000233.1 GCA_031282385.1 Planctomycetaceae bacterium
GGCTTGATCGCGTCAACCTACATTGGATATTTCTTAATCGGTGTTGCAATGATTTCAATCGGTATGGTCGCATCTTTTTTGACCGGAAACCTCACGGTGTCCTACATACTCGGCGCAATTTTTTGCTCGCCGCTCATTGCCGTACAATGGATCGACGCAGCTCCAATCTCCAACAATATGACCTCAATCCTAAAATCATTCAGTATTGCAGCTCAATTTGAACTATTTGGACGCGGCATCTTTAATTTGTCCAGCATAATCTACTTCGGCATGATTACTTCAACAATGCTCTACCTAAGCATGGTAATGATTGGACGAAGACATTGGACAACAAACCGAAAATTGTTAGGAGTGATGCACTACACAATACGCACCGCATCACTATTAGTAATCGGTTTGAGCGTGGTGTTTATTTGCCGGCATCATGATTTACGCGCGGATATGACAGAAGAAAAACTCAGCACACTTTCGCCGGCAACAATAAAATTACTCAAAAACCTCAATCCGGAACACCCAATAATAATAGAAGCATTTTTAAGCTCCGATATGCCGGATTCGTACCTCCAAACACGGCTAAATATCATCTCAACTCTCGACGAAATTCAAACAATTTGCAGAAACGTTTCCACACAAATCCACCTGAATATACAACCCAATACAAATGAATCCTTGCTCGCAAATCAACGCTACGGTATAAAACCCAAAGAAGTAGCCTTTGCCGCTCGCGGACAACTAACAACAAAAAGCGTGTTTCTTGGCATAGCTTTTAAATCAGGTTTGAATACGTTGACGTTGCCGTTTATTGATAAAGGGTTATCGGTCGAATATGAGTTGGTTCATGCACTTTACAATGTATCAAAACCAATAAAAAAACGTGTCGGAGTCCTAAAAACAGACGCCGCGTTGTTTGGACGTGTTAATATGAGGTCTTTCGATAGAGAGCCGAATTGGTCAATAATTGACGAGCTGAAAAAACAATATACGCTTGTTGAAGTTGATCCCAAGGAACCGATTGCGGAAAAATTCGATGTTCTGCTTGCAGTTCAACCTTCCGCTCTTGCCCCAAACGAAACGCAGAATTTTATTGATGCAGTCAAAAACGGACAACCAACAGTTATTTTTGAAGACCCGTTGCCGATTTATGTATCGGGAGTTGCCGGAACTTCGGAAGAGCGTTCTGGTCCCGGAATGATGGGAATGTTCGGACGCGGTCAACCTAAAGGAAGTCTCGAACCACTCTGGCAATTCTTGGGCGTGCGTGTAGATGGCTCACAAGTAATCTGGCAAGATTACAGCCCAATACGCAAATTTGACAATATTCCGTTCTTTTTCATTTTTCTTGACAACAATCCAATAGTTGCTTCGCAGGACAAAAAACGCAGCCGATCTCCGTTTACGGATGATCCCATTGCAGCAGAGTTGCAATATTTGATGATTCCGTTTTCAGGACATATTCAAAATGAACCGACAACAACAAATAAATTTACAATAACACCGGTGTTGCGGACTTTCATGGATCCGTCCGGCGTGATAATGACACGGGCATTGCAACGCGGACTCCGCGATGAAACTTGGAAACGATCTCTTGTAACAAATAAAGAAATCAAAAATATCGCCGTCCGTATTGCAGGCGAGTTGGCAGCTCCGGCTCAAGCTAATGTTGAACCGGGTAAAAAACCGGAGTTGCCGGAGCCGATCAAGGTAAATGTGTTGTTGGTCGCGGACATTGATCTTGTGTCAAATGAGATTTTCTTATTGCGTCAGAATCCGTCTATAGGCGGCAGCGGTGGCGTGTTGGATTTTGACAATGTTAATTTTGTGTTAAATTCGATAGACAGTTTAGCCGGAGACGACACGTTTTTATCAATACGTTGCAGAAGACCAAAACACAGAACATTGTCAAGGTTCGACCAAGATACAGATACAATTCGCAATGTTACAAATCAGACGTTGAATGATTTGCAAAAGAACTTCAACAGTAAAATAGAAGAAGAACAAAAGAAATTATCTTCGACAATTGAGAAGTTGCGCTCGCAATATGACAGCGGGTCGTTAAGCGACACAGAAGTAGCGCAACGGGTCGCAACAATGATAGTAGTACTACAGAAAAAATTCGAATCAGAAGAAGAACAACTAAAACGTAACTTGAATATAGCTGTAAGCGAAGCTGAAGTAAAGTTAAATGAACATATTCGCGGAATTCAAGGACGTTACAAACTTGCGGCAGTAGCAATTCCGCCAATTCCGCCGTTAATAATTGCGTTGTCAGTTTTCTTTATACGAAGAATAAAAGAAACCGAAGGAATACCAAAATCGAGATTAAAAAGAAAATAACTATTCAGTGAATTTAATGTTTCTAAACTGTTCACACTTTAATTTCCTTTACCGCCGCTTGCTTTCAGAAATGTAAACAGGCGGCGGCAAGGGACAATTCAAGTGTGAACGGTTTAAAACTGAACTTTTGCAAAATGGCGTTCAACACTATAAATTTGAGTGTGAAATGTTTATCAAACTACTATTTTTTTTGATGCATTATTGTAACAATAATTATGTTAGTCAAAAATGAAAATCGTATCTAGTCAGTCAGCAGCTCTACGCGAAAAAAATTTATAGCAGGCGGCAACGCAGAGTAGCGCAGTAACCGCTTAAAACTATCATATTTTTAACCACCCCTAACCCCTCCAATGGAGGGGAATTTAATGTTCCCATCCTCTGGAGGGGAATTTAATGTTCCATGCCTTTGGAGGGGAATTTAATGTTCCCATGCCTTTGGAGGGGAATTTAATGTTCCCATGCCTTTGGAGGGGAATTTAATGTTCCCCTCCTCTGGAGGGGTTAGGGGTGGTTTATTAAATACGACTGAATAGTTACGTTTATTTTGGAGTGCCGCTTTTTTGTCTGCTTCGTTCCTATTCCCTGATTTTTGTCATATTATTGCATCAAATATTATTTTTCCAAAAAATGATATGCCGTAAAAACAAGGGTTTCATAAATTCCGTTTCAATAACTTCTGCATTTTTGGGGTTCAAGATATATGCCGAAATTGAGTAAGATTTAATCTTCTGCTCTTTTAATAAAAGTTGCTATGAATTTTGCAAAAGTCCAGTTAAAATATTGCGTCTCTGCTTTCATCCCCTCCCCCCCTTTTCAAATTTATCAAAAGAGTAAAATGTTACGAAACTTTGCATTTGACATTTTAAACTGTTCACACTTTAGATTTCGTTGACTTTCGCCTGCCTGCCTATCGGCAAGCAGGCTTTTACGATCTTGAATCACGCAATTTATAGTACGAGCAGCATACATTTTGCGTTTGGTTTTTCGTAACCTTCGCAAACTTACTTGCGTGAAAATCCGAATCAACAATTTCGTGTTGCTAAATTCTAAAGCACGTTTGATATAGATGCGGTTGCGGGTTTATCGTTACAATAATATTGAACGAATCGATATTATTTTTTTTTGTAATTTTGCTAAGCCGGTTCTTAATAAATTCAAACTATTTAAACTGTTCATGCTTTAAATTTCGTTTACTTTCGCCTGCTTGCCTATCGGCAGGCAGGCTTTTACGATCTTGAATCACGCAATTTATAGTACGAGCAGTACATATTTTCAACATTCCCCAACACGTTTGGCGTATTTTTTCTACAATTCCATACAATCATGGTTTTCCAACCACAACTCTTAACCGTATTGCGTGAAGGATACACGTTGCGGCAATTTTTTAATGATCTTATTGCGGGAATAATTGTTGGAGTTGTTGCGTTACCTCTTGCGATTGCGTTTGGTTTAGCGTCGGGGGTTTCGGTCGAACAAGGCTTGTACACGGCGATAATTGCCGGCTTTATCATTTCAATATTCAGCGGTTCACGAGTACAAATCGGCGGACCAACCGGCGCATTTATAGTTATAGTTTACGGCATCGTTCAGACACAAGGAATTCAAGGACTTTGGGCAGCAACAATTCTTGCCGGAATTTTTCTTGTAATCATGGGTTTTTCCGGTATGGGAAGTTTGATCAAATATATTCCGTATCCGGTAACGCTTGGTTTTACATCAGGCATCGCGGTCATAATTGCAACTTCGCAAATCCCGGAGTTGTTTGGATTTTATTGGGATGAAGGCGTCAACATGCCGTCCGAATTTGTCAGCAAGCTCTTTTTCTTCTACAAATATTCCGGCACAATTAACCTTTGGACAACAGCAATCGCGGCATTGTCAATTTTCATAATTTTAATTTCGCCGCGGATAACGGCACGAGTTCCGGGTTCGTTATTTGCGGTGTTGGTTTGTACGCTAGTGGTGATGTTGTTCCGATTGCCGGTTGACACGATAGGGCAAACGTTGAATCATGCTCCAACGGAATTGAAACTTGGTTTGCCCAAATTTTCTATTCCTGAAATAGATTGGTCTAAAATATCGCCGATATTCAGTGCGGCGGTAACAATCGCAATACTTGGAGCAATTGAGTCCCTTCTCTCGGCGGTAGTTGCGGATGGAATGACGGATACGAAACACAGTTCAAATACGGAATTGGTTGCACAAGGCATAGCGAATATTGTTGTGCCGTTTTTCGGCGGCATTCCGGCAACAGGCGCAATCGCAAGAACAGCAACAAATATTCGTAACGGCGGTCGAACTCCGGTTGCGGGTTTGATTCATGCGGTTACGCTTTTTGTGATAGTGTTATTTTTCGGTAAGTACGCGGCAAAAATCCCGTTGGCGGCATTAGCCGGAATATTGATTATTGTTGCAATAAATATGAGTCAATATCGTTTGTTTTCCAAAGTTGTTTTTCGTGCGCCGAAGAGTGATATTGCGGTCATGTTGCTTACGTTTTTGCTCACGATATTTCTTGATTTGACGATAGCGATTCCGTTGGGGTTGATTCTTGCGTCTTTTCTTTTTATGCGCCGGATGGAGGGTACTTTTGATGCGGGTTCTGTTGATCATCATTTGCATAAATTATGTGAGGATGATCCGGATGAAGACCCGCTTGCGTTACGTTTATTTGAGGTGCCGGAGGAGGTGCATGTTTATGAGATTCATGGACCGTTCTTTTTTGGAGCGGCGTCGAAGTTTCAAGCGGCAATTGTGGGAATCAGATGCCGTGTAATTATCTTGCGGATGCGGAATGTGCCAATGATGGACTTGACTGGGGTGAATGTGTTGGAGGAATTATTGGTGCGGGCAACAAGAACCGGCATGACTATACTTCTTACTGGAATTCGACCGCAACCAATGGACGTAATAAAAAAGTACGGCGTATTGGACAAAATCGGTCGCAAAAATCTTTTCAACACTATTGCAGATGCGTTGCCTGCCGCCGCAGAAATTGTAGAAGAGGAATTAACTGTCGAAAAAACTTTGTCCATAAAAAAAGAAACGGGCAAAACATAAGATCAAAATGGCGCGTTTGGAGGTTAATTGTCAGTTGAGTTGATAAGGGAAACGTGATAGGTAAATGTTAGTGCGACAAAGCCGGTTGCCGATTTGTTATCCAAATTTTCTTCTCCCAACTGTCAAGTTGGATTAAACTGATATACTAGACCTTTTCTCTAACCTAAAAATACATCAACGCAACAAAAAACCTACAACGAAAAACCGCCTTTAACTCCTCCGAGACCACCCCTAACCCCTCCGAAGGAGGGGAATAAGAATACGCATCCGAGTGAGGCGAATAAGAAGAAACATCCGAGTGATGCGAATAAGGAGACGCCTCCTTCGGAGGCGAATATTCCCCTCCTTCGGAGGGGTCAGGGGTGGTCTCCTACAGGTTAGCGAAAAGGTCTATTATCAAAATTAATT
>JAITDV010000295.1 GCA_031282385.1 Planctomycetaceae bacterium
GATACAATTTGTACTTGCGGAGACAATATTGAAACAACAAATACCGAATCTTGGAAACAACTTTCAGGAACAATTGAGCGCACCGATTATATTGTCGAAGACAACGAATGGATTATCGACGATGAAACCGAAACGATTGTTGATTTACTTGAATACTTGTACAACGACGAATCCGCAACAATCCCGTCGATTTATCGTACAATAAATGTTGACAACCAAACGTATGACGATTTTGAAGATTACTTTGCTAGTCTTGCAAACAATTCATCTAATAGTTTAACTAGTGCAATCAACTATTCTGGTAACGTTGCGGCTTTTGCCGGTACTTCAAGTAATAACCAGTCGAATAACTCTAACGAGCCGCCAAATTCCAATAAATTAAGTGCTAAACCAGATAATCCCCTCGGACAAAGATATGCCGAACTCTGGGATCAACTTTGGGACAACATGTCCGATGATGAAAAACAACGGATGAAGGAATTGATTGGATGGGGATGGAAATTTGAGTTTTACAATATGTATAACTCTTACGACATCTCTCTTAATAGACGTACAATTTATATTGACTATCGCCATTTTACATTGACAGCATGGACAAACGAACAACTCATTGCAACAATAAAAACAGCAATCAATGACTCGTTACTCCCAACAATGAAATACACCATTGCTGACGTTCTTGAAGCGTACAAGGTAATATTTGGTGCAAATGAACCGCTCTTACAAGTTTATCAGAGTGATTATCCCAATGGAGTTGGTGCTGATAATATTATTGAAGTAGTACCGTTGAAGGGTAATGAAAAAATATCTGGCGGAATTGCGTGGCGAACTTGGTCAGAAAGAATGACAGGGACGCCTGACCATTATGTTATCCGCATATCCGATCAATGCCGCGATGTACTCGAAGCCGCTATTCTACTTTATAATGCACTCGATAAATCAAAAACATCCGACCCAATGCAGACACGAATCCTTGCACAAGGTGATGTCGACTTATATTGGGGGATGTCGCAAGCAGTCTTTGAACAACGAGTTGTTCCTGCTCTTCAAAATTTCGCAACAGCAATGCAAACTTGTGCAGCTGTTGCTTACGAACCTATAGATTGGGCAATTGCAATTAGTGAAGCAGTTGAGAAAAAAGACCCGACATATTTAGCTGTTGCAGCAGTACCATTTGTCCCCGCCACTGTAGTAAATACTGTTAAAACCGCTAAAAAAATTACCAAAGGTATCAAGGGCGGAATAAATGTAGGTGACACTTTGCCAAGCGGAATAGGATCAGTTGTTAAGGTAAATCGTGGGGGAAATTCACCGGAATCTATTCAATACCAATTCCAAATAACCGGATTTCCTTATGATCACGAATATGCTTTGAAATATTCAAAGTCAAATAGTCATAGTAAAACAGTTGATTTTGATGGTGCTAAAGTTGAAAAGATTGACGGTGTTGATATGGAGATTTTTGTCGAAGCAAAAGGTAAGGGATATGCCAACTTGTTTAATGCCAGTTTTGGTCAAAAGAAACTTGATGAGTGGATAGAGCAAGCAACGCGACAAGTTGAGGCGATTCTTGAAAATGGAGTTGCAATTGACCTAGCAAAGCATAAACCGCTAGAATGGCATTGCGCCGAATTTGATGCCGCGAAGATGTTTCGAGACCGGCTTAATAGCAATAAACCTACAGAACAAATAATACTGAGTAATGGCTGTAATTTGCGTGACTATATCCAAGTTATTCACACTGATTTTATTCCTTAATATTTTATGAAAAATATTCGACATGATAGTTTTTGGCACCACATGAATGGTTTCGGTGTTGGTGCGACATGGACTCGTTATGATTCAGATGATATATCTGCCAAAAAGACAAGTGATTTTTTGAATGATTTTGTTAAGTTGCATCCCGATTGGGTACCTTTTAGAATGTATTCATCTATTAAAGGCGCATTAACATCTTTTTATTCTGAAATTCCAACGTTACCGGAGTTACGTAAAATTATAGAAGAAGGTCTCGATAAATATGCCTACGGTTATGGCAGCCATATATTTTTCGAAAATGTAGTAAAGCAAACAGATCAGCGAAAGTTGGTTCAATTTAATTTGACCTGTGGTGCATACGATAGACAAAGCAACGGTTTATCAATTAAATTTCCGCCTTATAATGAGGAAGCTAAACATATCACGACAAAAGAAGTTTATATTGTTTCTTTGAAACTGATTATAAAACATTGGAATCCATATCGAGGCAGTATCGGAATTCCGTTTTTTATGATTGAAGACTATAAATCCGCAAATGACATGGCGGATAAAGTCCCTGAGGTTAGTTGGTTTAATTATTTTTCTGCTCAACTTGGCGAGTTGCCGCAATTGCCGGATTGGGTAATAATCACGCCGGTTGATGGTTTAGGTAATTACATTCAAGTTTCTGAAGACTTGCCGGACAAAACAAATGAAAACGAATTGCACAATATAATTACTAAAGTTTATGAATTATCAGAGCTCATAAAACCATGGATTAAATCAAAATGGGAATTGATAATTAGTTCAGAACTTTGACGAGCAAAATTTAACATTTTAATTATGGGAGATGAATGTATGGAATTGGAATATGATGCGGATCGCGAGGCGCAGTATCATTACGATTATTTTCGTGAAGAGTATGGTTATTTGTATGAGTTGGCATCGCAAGGCGATTCTGATTCGCAATATGATCTTGGGTTGTTTGGTGTTGTTGGCGAGTGCGGCGATGCGTGGGTTCCGCCTGAGTGGAGTGATTTTATAAATTGGTTTCGTCTCGCGGCAGAGCAAGGTCACATGAAAGCTCAATATGAACTTGGTGAAAGCTATTTGCGCGGTGTTGGTATTGAGAAGAATCTTGAAGAAGGGATCCGATGGTTGTGTAAATCTGCAGAGCAGGATTATGATGAGGCGCAATTTTTACTTGGCGAATGTTATGACAAAGGTCAAGGCGTTCCGCAAGATCACAACGAAGCAATAAAATGGTACACAAAATCCGCCGATCAAGGTTTTGCAAAAGCACAATGTAAACTTGGTGATATTTATGTCAACGGCATAGGAGTTGAAGTTGATTATGCGGAAGGGATTGAGTGGTTGCAAACGGCGGCGGAACAACGTAATTCCGAAGCGAAGTACTTACTTGGCGAATGTTATGATAAAGGTCAAGGCGTTCCGCAAGATCATAACGAAGCAATAAAATGGTACAAAAAATCCGCTGGTGATCAATATAAAAAAGCTCTTTGTAAACTTGGACGTATTTGTATTGAGAGCAATGGTGTTGTTGTGAATTACGAGCAAGGCGTTAAATATTTGCAAGAAGCGGCAAGACAGAAAGAAGCCGAAGCACAATTTCTACTTGGGCAATGTTACGACAAAGGACAAGGTGTTGCGCAAGATCACGAAACAGCAATCGAATGGTACAAAGAAGCTGCCGATCAAGGTTACAAAGACGCAATCAATATACTTGAACAATCTGAATAAACGGCGATTCAATAAAACGTTTAATATATGAGGTCAAAAAGAAAATTCTGTACAATAAATATTATGAAAAATTTGCAGATTTTTCGGACGCTTGCTTATACTTCTTTAAAAATATAAAGAAGTACAAGGCTGAACTACGTACTATCGCAACTGAAAAATTCCACATCCCATCATAAAAAAA
>JAITDV010000325.1 GCA_031282385.1 Planctomycetaceae bacterium
TCTTTGGCAAGACGAATCGACTCTTGAAGAGTTAATTTGAGATTTTCACCGCCGATACGTTTGCGCCAACGCGACAGTTGTGAGGGATCGCAAGGTTGTTGCGACTGAAAATAAAGTTCGCCGCTGAAATAGTGCCAATAAGGATTTTCTATCCAACGGGCAATCAACTCTTCGTCAGAAAGGTTGAACATATATTTCAACAGATGAAGCGCAACCATCAGGCGGGTCGGCAAACCCGGTGCGCCTTGGCTGGGATGGTAACAGGATTCATATTGGGAATCGAACGTAGACCAATCTATCAACGACGACAGTAAAACAAGCTCGTGCGTCATATCAATAAGGTCAATAAGACGACGGAGAAACAGTTCGGTCTGACCGGATGCTTGGGGAGCGAAATGGGGACCATGTTTTAGTAATTTTGGATAATATTTGCAAGGTTTTTAACGAAAATCTCGAATAATACGAAAAACACCTTGCAAATGATAACTCGCTATTGCAACAGGACAACCACTCAATTAATTGCATAAAAGGATTTTTTCAGGGACGACTAGTTACGGCAGCGCTTGCGAATAAAACAAACGAGACGTTTACAAGCAACTGAATAATTACATTGAATCTCATATTAAATTAACAGAACAACTAAAATTCAGAAACTTAAAACATATCGAGTGAATCAGCTTGTATTCGTCGGGCTTTGTGTTGGTCGTGCGGGTGGAATTTGTATGCGACTTGTTCTGAAACAGTTTTTATGAATTTTGGTCTGAACGTAGCTTCTGCTCCTGCACCGCCGCCTTGAATTGGTACATCCGGCGGATCAACAATCGATAAATTTTGCGAATACAAAATCTCGCCTGTCTTACAATCTTTGGCAATAATTTTCAACGAACAACGCCCTTGAATCTGAAAATGTGATTTTTGATCACGAGTCTGAAAATCAATAATCTCTATGCCAATTACAATATCTGCATTGATTGCCGGATCCTTGCCAACTTGCAAAATATCGTCAATCTCGTTACTGCAATTGTCCAGCCACGTATCAACCTTAATCGGATCAATAATCCGAATCTGCTTGTTTGCACAATTATTTTCAAGCAACTTGCTAACCTGTTTTGCAATAATCCGCGGCGCATTCTGTACCTCGTACTGACTTGCCGCAATCGAATAACAAACAACCGCAACTCGCGTTTCTTTTTTGGCTTTGGTAAGAAGCTCACATTCAGGCGGTACATCAGTACCTTTGATTAAAACCATTGCCGTAAAAAGAACATTCTGGCAACCAGAAAAAAGAACAAACAAAACCGCCAAAAAAATCAAATTCAGAAATTTACGCCGCATTAAAAAATCTCCATCTGTAAAAAAGCCCATTTGAAATCTGTTAAATTGAACTCATACTTTGCGGACAAATCGCCGCCACAGTTTACAGAATCGGTAAATTTTGCCAAAAATTTTAATAATTTAGCCATCAATACCGTAATAATCCGAAATTCCCTTACAACCGGATTCAAGATAGGCAGACAAGAGAATTTGAGCAGCTACCATATCACGCCGCTCTTTTCGTTTCTTATTGGTCAATTTCGCATGACGCAAAATATGTTCCGCTTCAACAGAAGTGTAACGCTCGTCATAATAATCAATTTCTAATCCCGTCAATTCTCCAAGCCATTTTCCAAATTGCAAAACCTCATTTGCTTTATCGCTAACATCGCCGCTTAAATGCAGTGGCAAACCAATAACAAACCGCCCAATTTGTTCCTCTTTTACAAACTGCTTAAAAAACTCAGCATCACGAATTGGGGATTTACGAATATACGTCAAAAACGGAACTGCAATAATTCCATCAACATCACTAACCGCAACCCCAATACGTACTGAACCATAATCAATTCCCGCAATCTTCATAAAAAAATATCTCTAAAAAATAATAGACCTTTTCTCTAACCTAAAAATACATCAACGCAACAAAAAAACTACAACAAAAAAACTACAACGAAAAACCGCCTTTAGCTCCTCCGAGACCACTCCTAACCCCTCCGAAGGAGGGGTCAGGGGTGGTCTCCTACAGGTTAGCGAAAAGGTCTATTGTTAATCACTATTGAAAGAATAAGGGCATAAGGGCGCGTTAAGGGTATCCTACTTGCTATTAAGGGAAATTTGATCAATAAGGGTTGTTTACTTTAGAACACTGCGTTTTTGTCCGCTTCGTTCCTATTCCCTAACCTCTTTTTCATAAACAATTGAAGCCCGCAAATGAATAATTACATTAATTGTTACAAACAATATCATTGATTTATTACACAAACTGAAACGTTATTTTTTTGACGGTTCATGGTACGTTATAAAAATTTTGAGAAGAATAAACCTGCTTGATATATTGTAACAGAAATTACGACAGCAACAGTTGTCGAATAAATCGCCGACGCCAGCATGTACTTTATATGTCCGGTTTCACGCCAGATAACTGCGCATGTTGCAACACACGGCGCGTAAATCATAACAAAAAGTATAAAAACAAACGCCTTCAATGACGACCAACCCGATTCCACTCGTAACCGAATCGCAAGACGTTTACCGCGATTATCAAGTTCAACCGACTCAATTTGATCCGCTTTGGGAATAATATCTGTTTCGCCGATTTCTCCATTCTCATTGATTTTTGTGATATTATTTGTAACAGTAATATCTTCAACTACATCAACCATATCAGTATTCTCTACCGAATTACTTTTAATTAAATTCAATTCTTTATTGTTACGATTATTATTGTTTTCAATATCGTTGTTGTCCTCTGTTTCTATTCCGTACATTGTCGCCAACGAACTAACAATAACTTCCTTTGCCACAAAACCGCCAATCAACGCTACATTGTCTCGCCAATCAAAGCCTACATACTTAGAAACCGGCTCAAACAAACGCCCGATTCTTGCAGCATACGAATTCGCAAGCTGATTCGACGCCGAAATTCCAACTTCATCCGGTCGCGGATAATACATCAACACCCAAATAAAAACATTGACCGCAAGAATAATCGTACCAGCCTTTTTCACAAACCACCAACTCTGCAAAAAAGCCGATAAAAACATGTCATAAAATTTCGGCGACTGATATGTTGGTAACTCAATAATAAGCGGCGAAGGTTTACCTTTTATAAACGTTTTGCCAAGAATTAAAGACGATAACAACGCGAGCGCCCACGAAATAAAAATTATTGCCGCCATCATCAATTCTTTATGCACAAAGAAAAACGCCGAAATCAACAACGTATAAACCGGAATCTTTGCCGCACAATTCATCATCGGAATAATCATAATCGTCAACACCCTCTCACGTTGTTCTCGCATTGTTCTTGTTGCCATCACAGCTGGAATTGCGCATCCGCCAATAATTCCGCCGCCAAGTATTAACGGCAAAACACTTTGACCATGTATCCCAAAAAAACGCATTATCCTGTCCATCACCACCACAACCCGCGCAATATAACCACTCTGCTCCAAAAACGACATAAATAGAAATATAAAAAATATTGTCGGCATAAACGTAAGAACTCCGCCAACTCCAGCAATAATACCATCATAAATCAAAGACCGTAAATCGCCCTCAGGCAACTCAAAACAAAAATCAAAAAATAACGGAATCCAATACGAAAAAATACTGTCAACAGCCTCAACCGGCGTCGTTACTTGAAATACAAAATTCTCCGAAATCCAAGGAAACCACTCCCAACCATCTGCAACATTAAACGCTAACTTGAAAATACCAAACATCACTAAACCAACACAAACCAACCCCAATAACGGATGACATAAAATCTTGTCCAGAAAATCCGAATTACGTTTTGGCTTCATTGTACGGTGTACAATTTTTTGTTCAAGTTCTTCCGCATGTTCGTTTCGGCGGGCAGCAATCGTTTTACGCGGAGAATCACCTCCGGCTTTTTCATACTCCTCAACCTTTTTCGTACACGATTCCAAAAGCGTTTCCCAATCCTTGTCATGCGTATGATGTTGAACGATACGCCTCGCTTCACGATCATTCTCAAGCAACTTTATCGCAAGCCAACGCGTAGGAAAATCTTGAACAAGCGACGCCTTTTGAGAAAGCACCGAATCAAATTTCATTATAAGAGTTTCAAGCTTGCCATAATCAATCTTCCAAACAGGCGGCGTTTCATGAGCATGTTTCTTGGAAATTTCATTAATCGTCTGACGTAATTTATCAAGCCCGAAATCGTAAAACACTTTTCCATTGTGTGTATTTTGTCCGTGAATATCTTGTTGTCCATGTTGTCCGAAGTGGCTGTTGCGGGCAACTGTTGGAATTACCGGTACGCAAAGTTCCGATTCTAATTTAGCTATGTCAATCTCTATTCCGCGCCGCACCGCAACATCCATCATATTCAAACAAACAACAAGCGGAATTTGCAACTCAAGAAGTTGAAACACGAAATACAAATGCCGCCGCAAATTGGACGCGTCAACTACAATTACAACTACCTCCGGTCGCTCAAGCAATAAAAAATCACGCGTCACACGCTCCTCTTGAGAATATGAAGTTAAACTGTAAGTACCAGGTAAATCAACAACTTCAATTCGACGATTCCCATCATGATAATGTCCAGATTTTTTTGTAACAGTAACTCCGGGATAGTTAGCAATTGTTTGATGTAAGCCCGTCAGATAATTGAATACAGTGGACTTACCGGAGTTAGGTTGCCCAACTAAAGCAACAAGAATTTCATTATGTTCGTTCACTTTTTGTAATTTGGTAGATGGTTAGTTTAGATGAAATTTATAATTACGGATTTGGAATTAATTAACGACGTAGAATTACAATTTAATTTTTGTAACGATTACTTTTCAACAAGTATAGTCCCGGCAATTTCGGGTCCCAATGCGATTCTTGTTTCTCCAATTGCAATCAGAAGAGGTTTACGGCTGGCGCGTCCGCCTTGCAATAACTTAAATCTCGTACCGATAAACATTCCCATTCCCATCAATCTACCTTGCAATTCAGCATCAGCAGTCATATCAACAATCGTACCGCTTTCACCTTGCGGAAACGTGTTGAGATAAATAATTTTTTCGGAGCGGAATGCTGTTTCAGACGCTGTTAAATTTTCCTTTTTCTCTACCAATTCGGGCATAGTCATTTTAAATTGTTTTCACGTAAAATTTAATTTTTCGATAACTCACATAAGGGAACTCTAAAAACTCATTTTGTCAACGAATTTTAACAAAAGATCGCGAATTAAATAATTTGTGCAAATTCATGTCAATTCGTAGATAAAATAAATTTATTGTCTAAATTTGTCTATCTGAAAATTTTGATAATTCCGTCAAAAATAGGTTTTTAGAAGTTGCCGTAAGAATATTTTTTATGAAAAATGCTTTTAAACAGTTCACACTTTAACTTTCCTTTACCACCGCCTGATTACCTATTCGGAATGCAGGCTTTTACACTCTTGAGTCACAATAATATAAGCAGTATGTTTTTGTGTTATCTAAATCAAAATTGACAACTTTATTGTTTACACTAATTGTTTGTTTGTGCAAACTGAAATTTAATGATATAACATCTCCTTAACACGGTCAAGTCCCCCCATATTTTCGACAGTAACTATTCAGCAACAGGATTCAATTGTTTTAAACTAGACCTTTTCGCTAACCTGTAGGAGACCACCCCTGACCCCTCCGAAGGAGGGGAATTAT
>JAITDV010000631.1 GCA_031282385.1 Planctomycetaceae bacterium
CGGCATAGACGATGACCACTTTTTAAGTGACTAATGATCGGTTCAATACTGCTGCGACGTTTCTTGCGGCGTTTCTCACAACCGCGAAGTTCGGAATTGCTTGTTCCGTGAATCAATAATTTCGCCGAACCGTGATAGTCGCTTTTAGCATACTAGACCTTTTCGATAACCTGTAGGAGACCACCCCTAACCCCTCCAAAGGAGGGGAATTATTCGCCTCCGAAGAAGGCGTATTCTTATTTCCCTCCTTCGGAGGCGTCTTCTTATTCCCCTCCTTCGGAGGGGCTAGGGGTGGTCTCGGAGGAGTTAAAGGCGGTTTTTCGGTGTAGGTTTTTTGTTGCGTTGATGTATTTTCAGGTTAGAGAAAAGGTCTATTAGAGCCGTTCGGAAAACAATGTTGTCCATAGAGCCGTTCGGAAAACAATATTGTCCAGTGCAGATTTATTGGGCTTGGGAAACAGAATTGTTGACGATAATAAATACCGGCTGAATAGATACAAATTCAGATATTAAAATTTGAAATTGGTCTTGACGTATTTTTTAGAAATTGGGAGAATCCGCATATTATGGCTCGTGTGTTTTGTATTGCCAATCAGAAAGGCGGCGTCGGTAAAACAACAACAGCAATTTCACTTGCTGATGCAATTGCCAAATCCGGCGCTAAAACATTGTTAATTGATCTCGATCCCCAATGCAACGCAACAAGCGGTCTCGGCTTCCAACCGACAAATTCACATCCGCTTGTTGCCGAAACAGCATTTTCGGGAAGTTTGATCGCTACTAGTACGCCGACATTACAACTGTTGCCCGGCAGCAGAAATTTTGCCGACATCGAAGCCTTGACGCAAAACGATACACTAAAATCAATGCGAATACACCAACAATTACTCGACGAAATGAACGCTTACGATTACGTGTTGATTGATTCGCCGCCATCTCTTGGTCATTTGACACAAATTGCATTGGCAGCTTCAACCGAAGTATTCATGCCGATTCAATGCGAGTTTTTTGCAATGGAAGGACTCGTGCGTATGATCGAGATAATCAAAAAAATTATGGAACAAAAAACCGATAAACTCAAATTCGGCGGAATTGTACTTACAATGTACGATATTTCGCTTGAATTGACACACGAGGTAGATCGTGAAGTCCGTAATTTTTTTGGTGAAATTGTGTTTAAAACAGTAATACCGCGCGATGTTGCAATCAGTGAAGCTCCAAGTCACGGATTGTCAATAATTGATTACGCGCCCAAATCACGCGGTACAAGGGCATATATCGAACTTTGCATGGAGGTATTGGAACGTGGCTAAAGAAAAACGTTTAGGACGAGGATTAGAAGCTCTGCTAGGTAAAGTAGGCGGAGTAGAACCAGAACTACTCAATGACATAAATACAGATGTACCACAGAATGTCGAATCAGATTGGCTTCTGCAACAACATCTCGCAACCCGAAAACCAGATTCGATTGACATCTCGTTAATCGATCAAAATCCATTTCAACCACGTCAAGAATTTGACAAATTAGAACTGGAACAACTTGCAGGCAGTTTGAAAACATACGGTTTATTGCAACCTGTAGTTGTCCGCCGTGTTGCGATAGGCGATGCGGAACGGTATCAAATTATTGCCGGAGAACGGCGCTATCGTGCTGCAATACATCTAGGTTGGCGTGATTTGTCGGTACATTGTCTGGATGTCGATGACCGGACAATGATTGAAGTCGCACTTACAGAGAATGTACAACGGAAAGACTTAAACGCAATCGAAAAAGCTGTCGCGTTTGCAAAATATCTTGAAGTTTACGGCGGAACGCATGAAGAGTTGGCAAAACGATTGGAACTTGATCGGTCAACAGTAACAAATTTGATAAGACTTCTTGATCTAGCGGAAGAGTTGCAGGAAAGTGTTCGTAAAGGTGAATTGACAATGGGTCATGCACGTGCGCTTTTGCCGTTGGAAAAATTTGAGCAAATCGAAGTCGGAAACCGCATCAAAACCGAATCATGGAGCGTACGGGAAACTGAAAGATTTGTACGCGAATTATTAGATTCAGTCAACGATATTGATGCGGGCAAAATTTCGAGCGGCGAAGGTTGGCAGATTGTTGATCAAGATGGTAACAAACACAAAGTTACAAAACAAAGCGAACAAGTAATACAACTAGAAGAAGATTTCAGACAACGACTCGGAGGCATAAAAGTAAAATTGTTACAAAAAAGCGACAAAGGCAACGGTAAACTTGTTATATCATTCGCAAACCACGCCGAATTTGAAAGACTCTATACAACAATTTGCAAAAATACAAAAGCAACAGGATAAAAACAAAAAATTCAAATAGGAATGTAACATTATTCGTTATTTGATTGAAAGATAATGGATACGTTCCTAGAATGTTAGGTTGTATCTTTTAAACTGTTCACACTTGAATTTTCCTTTACCGCCGCCTGCTTACCTACCGGAAAACAGGCTTTTATACGCTCTTGAGTCACGCAATTAATAGTACGAACAGTATGGATATAATGAATTATAATAAAATTTGTAATTATTCAGTGGGATGTTTTTTGTGTTGTTTTTTGAACTAATGCTGAAAGCCTTGACTCAATAGCGTAGAGTAACACCCACGAAAGAATACACTAAGACTCAAGCCTTAAAAGGGCGACATCAAAACTCAATTTAACATGCCCAAAAAACACAACGTATTGCGTCTCACATAGATTTAATGATTATGCCCTTTCGGGGCTAATTTTGTTTTGTTACCCTTTCGTAGGGCGATGCTATACGCTAATGATGTTGGGCTTTCAGCCCATTGCCGCAATTTTAGCTCGAAACAATTTTAAGCATCTCACGACACAAAAAGCATTCCACTGAATAAATAATAAAATTTAATATTACGGAAATTAAGAAAATGGATCAACAAAGGATTGTTGACGGCAGTCGTATGAATGATGTTGCCGATAGTACGTTAAATGGCGTGCAAAGTATTAACTTGTTGACAAATGACATTAATAATAACGAACCGCATGGAGTTTGGTTTTATGCCCGATGGACAGGATGGTACTCGTTTATTGCCTCAATTTATTTGAGTTTGTTTGCGGTTGCGTATTGGTTGGCGTTTGCTTTTCGTTACGATTTTAATTTTAAGGACACCGGATTATTGACTTGTTATAAAACTATCGGTTGGATTGTTTGTCTCAAATCGGCTATTTTCTTTTATCATCGTCATTTTCACAGTTGTTGGTTGCATGCTACGTTTAAGGAATTTCTGTTTCTTTGCAAAAGTGCCGTTTATTCGTCGATTGCAATTTTTATTGTTTCTCATTATATATTTCACATTAAATTGCCTCGCACAATTCCTGTTCTTGATTGCATATTCACAATTGCGCTTATTGGCGGAATTCGTTTTGTTTGGCGATTTTTCCGTGAAGAAATTCAACCGCGTCTAAACAGAACTAAACGACTCAAAACAATACTCATCGGTTCAGATTTACAACTCGCCGAATTAGCACATGACTTGCGGGACAGACCTGAAATCGGTTATCAAATCGTCGGTTTTCTTTCCTTGTCCGATCAAGATATCGGACAACAATACGGACATATTCCAGTAATTGGACATATTGATGGAATTGAGAAAATTCTACAGCGGTTTTCTATTCAAGAAGTACTGACTTGTCCAGGAATCCTAAACGGAGATCGGTTGCGGAATATTCTTATGATTTGCCAAAAACACAAAGTACATCTCCGAATTGTCCCGCCAATAGAAACTCGCCTAGGGAATTCATCAATTCCGATGCGTGATATTCGGATCGAAGATTTATTGAAACGCGATCCAATCAATCTTGATAATTCAACAATTGAACGGATGATTACAGATCAGACAATTCTTGTTACCGGCGCCGGAGGTAGTATCGGTTCGGAAATTTGCAGGCAAATAATAAAATTTCGTCCGAAGAAACTTGTCATACTTGGACGCGGTGAAAACCGAATATTTTTTCTTGAGCGTGAATTACAACAATCAGATTTTCACGGTAAACTCGTTACAGTAATCGCGGATGTTACACGCGAATCAAGAATTGAACAAATTCTCAACGAACACCGACCGCAAGTGATTTTTCATGCCGCCGCCCACAAACACGTGCCGCTTATGGAAACCAATATCTCCGAAGCTGTACACAATAACATAAAAGGTACAAAAATACTCGCCGACCTCGCCGCAAAATATCAAACCTCAACATTCGTTTTGATTTCAACCGACAAAGCCGTAAATCCAACAAGCGTTATGGGAGCAACTAAACATCTTGCCGAACGTTATGTACACGCTCTCGCATCAACATCAAAAACAAAATACATCGCAACAAGATTCGGTAATGTACTCGGCTCAACAGGAAGTGTCGTACAAATATTCAGAAAACAAATCGCACAAGGTGGTCCGATTACAATCACTGATCGAAGAATGACAAGATATTTCATGACTATCCCAGAAGCATCACAACTCGTATTACAAGCCGCCGCAATGGGAACTGGCGGAGAAATTTTTGTTATGGATATGGGTAAACCAGTCAAAGTTATCGATCTGGCAAAAGACTTGATTCGGTTAAGCGGGTTACCGGAAAACGCTATTGAAATACACGAAACCGGAATAAGACCAGGTGAAAAATTATACGAAGAACTCTACTTCAATTCCGAAAAAGCTATCAAAACAACACACGAAAAACTACGCTGCGTTTCTCATCGCAGATTTGATTGGAATACTGTAAAGAATCAAATAGATGAATTACTTGAGTCACTTGAAGAACCTGATCACATTATTCAAATGAAATTGTGCGAATTTATAGAAGAATACGATCCAACATTCCATAACCCTGGAAACACCGACTTGACTCTCAACCACGACTTAAAAGAATTACGAAAAGCCGGATAAGTAGGCTAACCTTATTTCAATCCAAATAGGAACTATTCAGTCACAAAATTCAATTGTAAATTTAAGATAATGTAACTATTCCACTGCAACAATCTCCTATTTTTTATCTTTGCCCTCAATCAATTCCGAGTTCTGAACTCCCCAATTAAATGATAAGCATTGCGTCGCCGTAACTGAAGAATCGGTATTTTTGGTTGATTGCTTCTTTATATGCCTTGCGAATCAGATCGTAACCGCCCAAAGTACAAACCAAAATCAATAATGTCGATTTAGGAAAATGAAAATTCGTCAACAACATATCAACATTCTTGAATTTGTACGGCGGCTTAATGAACAACGAAGTTTCACCTTCAAACGGTATCAAATTACCAGTGTTATCTGTTGATGATTCGATTACTCTGACAGAGGTTGTTCCGACGGCGATGATTCGTCCGCCGTTTTTTTTGCAATTATTGATCGCAGCTGCTGCGGACGCTGTCAACCTACACCATTCCGAATGCATTTTATGATCGTCAATATTCTCAACCTCTATCGGCTTAAACGTACCAAGCCCGACATGCAAAGTAACTTCAACAATCTCAACTCCACACAACTTGACCTCTTCTAATATTCGCGAATTAAAATGCAACCCCGCAGTCGGCGCAGCTACTGCTCCTGATTGTGAAGCGTAAACAGTTTGATAACGTTCCTTGTCTTCGGAATTCATTTCACCGTTACGAATATACGGCGGAATTGGAACATACCCGACTCGCTCAAGAATATCTGACACAGAACCAACAAATTCAGGCACAACCAACCACGAACCGTCTTCTAATTGAGTTAGGAATTTAATTTTAATCCGATTCGCTCCCTCTGAATCTCGCAACTCAACCATTTCATTTGGTTTGATTTTGCCGCGAGTCTTGCCGATAACACGCCAACTCCCATCCGAATTCGACGCAACAAAAAGTCCTTCCCATTTACCTCCAGTTTGACAACGAATTCCAAACAAACGTGCAGGCAATACTTTCGTGTTGTTTATAACCAGACAATCACCAGACGCAAGATACAATGGAAAATCACGCACCCGCTTGTCTTCTATCAAACCCGAATCGCGGCTCACAACCAACATCCGCGAATCACTACGATTCAAAAGCGGTTTCTGCGCAACAAGCTCAGTTGGTAAAGAATAATCATATTCAGAAAGTGCCATCAAAAAAACCTCTACACCGCTCGTTTTACAAACTACACAACTCAAAAGCGTTAAAGCCCACTTTCCAACAAGTAAGCAGGCTTGTACGCTCTTGAGCCGCGCAATTTACAGTACGAACAACATATTGTCCTTTTTGTTACTATGTCTCTTACAAAAAGAATATAAAAAATCAATCACGATAAATAATCAATACATTTATGTTACGTAAATTCTATTCAAAATTTCAAATTTACAAATTATCGTTTTTTATAAGTGGAGTAAGGAGCTTTGGGGTATGGCGGTTGTTGTGGTATTGGTTGGGGGGGCAAGTTTTGTGGTTCTTGTTGTTCGTTATTTCCGTTACCGGGGTTTACGATAGTCGCAACTCCGTCAATCAAAACAGTTGTACCGGTGAGTTTTTTTGTTGTACTTTCGTAACGTCCAAAAATCATTCGTCCGGCACTTGTTTGTAAAACACTTGTTACGGTAACTTCTACTCTGTCGCCTACGTGATCACGACCATTGTCAATAACTACCATCGTACCATCGTCAAGATACCCGATACCTTGAGTTGCTTCTTCACCGCTTTTGACAATTTCAACATACAACCTTTCACCCGGCAAAAACACTGGTTTCATTGCGTTGGCAAGATCGTTCAGATTAATCACGTCAACACCTTGAATTTTAGCAACTTTATTCAGATTATAGTCGTTTGTAACAAGTTTACCTTCCAAATGTTTTGCAAGCGTAACGAGTTTTAGATCGACAGGTTGTCCGCGAAATTCTAGTAATTCGGTCTCATCAATTTGAACATCAACACCTTTCATTTTTTGCAATTTGTTCAAAATATCCAATCCGCGCCGTCCTCTTGTACGTCTGCCGCGGTCTGAACTGTCCGCGATACGCTGCAACTCATTAATCGCAAAACGCGGCATTACCAAACGGCTGTCAATTATCATCGTCTCCATCACGTCCGCAATCCGACCATCAATCACAACACTTGTGTCAAGAACTAATGGGCGATTGCCCTTGAGATTTTTCCGAAATTCAACATAAGGAATAATAAACCGAAAATCATCCTTCGTCTGCAACAGAAAACTCGTACAAATGTAACAAAGAGTAACACCAATTACGAGTATTACATTTGTTCGTTGCGTAGGGTCTTCCGTTTGTGAAAACAACGGCGAAATTGCAAAACCGATTGCAGCCGTTAAAAGCAAACCGACAAGCATTCCAAAATAAATTGAGGAAAGCCAATCAACTCGCTTCTTTGAAATGAGCATGTCAACTATGATAACAAACAATGCCCATATTATCATTGCGGGAATTACAAGGTAGCCAACTTTTTCCGTATTGGATGTCATTAACGTATAACCGACACCACTGGAAACTAAAATAAATAAACTGCGAAGTATTAATAAACCCATAATAGTTATTTAGATTTAAGGTTAATGTATTAATTGTTACGAAAAATCGAAACAATATTAAATTAAAATAATGTCCTCAAAAAAATGGACAACAAACGTACTTGCAGACTTTCAGTACCAATAGATACAAAGTGTACTGGGGACGCACAGTACTATGCCGAACACTAAAGTGAAATAGTTAAAAACGTTACAGGTTACGAAAATCTAAAAAATTTATTACGCAACCAAAGTCTCAAGCCAAAAAAAGGTAAAAAAACACCACCACAACATCATTATTATCTTATTAATTAACCCCTTTTTAGAATCGGGGCGAATTTTAACACAAATTTTTCTCTTGAACATGGGGGGGAAAGAAATTCCGAAATTTAAAGTGTGAGCAATTAGTTTATAAAGCTTCCGGTTTAGCGTTGCTGTGTACTGCGGGGGTGTAGGTTTGGACAAGACTGTTTTCACTAATGTTAAAATTTTTTCCGACAATATTTTCAATTGTTTCAATTAACTTCATTGCATCGATACCATATTCTGCCATCAAATATCGCCGACTTGCGCCATGCGCGAAAGTATCGTTGAGTCCAAGCCGCCGCAACGGTTTACCTACACCGTGTTCAGCCATTTGCTCCGCTACAATTGTACCAAGTCCACCAATCACGCTATGATTTTCCAATGTAATTGCACCGTATTTACTTTTAGCAATTTCTTTGATAATTTTCGGGTGATTGAACGGTTTCAATGTTGAAATGTGATAATGCGAAATTTTGATTTTTGATTTGTCTTGCAAAGCGGCAACAGCTCGTATTCCTTCTTCGGTACAAATTCCGCTTGTCAAAAGAACGAAATCGCCGCCCTCAGATAATTTTCGCGGCGTATCAAAAATCATCGGTTCATCAGCATTAAATAATCTCGGAATTTCGCCGCGTAGTTGACGGATATAAACCGGACCTGGAATTTGATACGTAACCTCTAAAACCGATTCGACGTCAGTTGCGTCGCCGGTTTCGAGTATGGTTATGTTGGGCAAAGAGCGCATTACTGAAATGTCTTCTATTGCCTGATGAGTTGCGCCGCCTGGCGTCAATATCCCAGGTAAAAAACCAAACATTTTGACCGGTAAATTCGGATACGCAATCGACATCGCAATCTGATCATAAGCACGCCGATAAATAAAAACTGCAAACGTATGCACAAACGGCGTAAAACCATAACGCGCCATACCGCCCGCAAACGCAAGCATATTTTGTTCCGCAATCCCCATCGAAAGAAAACGATCAGGATACGTGTCCCGAAATAAATCAGCTTCACACGAACTCGTTAAATCTGCCGAAAGAACATAAACATCTGGTTTATACTCCGACCAACGCACAAGATTACGCGAATGTACTTTTGAAAGAATTTCCATTTGTTTTAAGTTTGTTCAGTTCTTTCTATACTGCTCGTACTATAATTGTACGCTCTGGAGTCAAGCAATTCATAGTACGAACAGTTTATAATTCCGCTGTAAATTTTAACGATTACTATTCAAGTTCACTCCATCGTTTTCATTGATTCCGCCATTCACATCATTGGTATCTGGATCGTCATCTACAGGCGTTCGATCAACAGATTGTGTTTCTGGCAACACCTGACTTGGGTTTTGTGTTTCTGGACCTTGTACAACTGTGTTATCAGAGGAGTTACCACCGGAGTAAACATACGCGCCAGCACTTGCATCATAAGTGTAATCTGATTTTGTACGCCCGTCAGGCGCAGTGCCAATACTCCAAACATCACCTTCTGTACCATCCGCTTCACCATATTCACTACCGTTACTTACAAATGTGGTATCATTGAATTCAGTACAATCTCCATCGATTTCATAATCAACACCTGCATACGGTCTAGTTGACAACGTTACACTTCCATCAGACCATTTTGTTGCGTATGGAACTAAAATTCCCATATCGCTATAATAGTATTCACTTGAACTATATTCGCCCGTACCTGCTTCAACCAACTCATAATCGTTTACTCCTTCAATCGGTTGATTTGTAACATAAATCTCAATCGGACCGCTATCCCATGTTAAATAGGTGCCGCTAGTTGTTGGCGCGGGCGTACTTGGTGTATCGGGCGTGTTATTAGGCGGATTATCAGGCAATACTGCATTACCACAATTATTGCAACAACCACTAATTAAACTAACACAAAGTCCCACAAAAACTAACACAAAAAGTTTCTTCATCGAAATTACCTCCTAATTTTGTTTTAACGCAAATTTGAAAAGGCAGATGACAGCTCATCATCCGCAACTGGCAAAATATAGGAAAGTTTTTTGAATGTGTCAAATAAAAAGATTATTTTGAATAACACTTTTTCATAAACTACAACAGATAACTCCAATAAAAACGATTATAATACTAGCAAAGAACCCAAAATCTCCTTTAACGTATCTTACACAACATTGGCAATTCGTAAAAATATTACGTTAATTGCGATGTTTTCGTTTTTCTTGTAAGTTACGAAAAGGGTTAATGGTTGTTTTCCATTTTAATTGTCAATGTTCCTTTGTTGTCGGAGAGATTGGCGGCGGATTCGTTTATTTTGAAAAAGAGTAAACCGGTTTTTACGGGTTGCCAAGTTGCAATTGAACCGATTTCTTTGTATTCGGGCAACAAGAAATTACGCTTGCCCGCAATAGGAAAACCTGACACTGACTTAATCGGATCAGGAATAATCATTGCTTGTAATTTTCCAATAGGCATTTTCTGATTGTATTTGATCGTTATTCCGTTTGGTTCTGACCGCCAAATAGCAGGTTTGTCGGCAAGTTGGAATCGTCCTGTTGCAGTTATTTTGTAGCTTTTCCCCGCCTCCAACTTTATCCCGCAGTTTTGCCAACCTCTATCCGCCCGAATAACCGTATCAAGCAACAAATCGCTCTCATTATTTTTCGTTACATTATTTGCCGTCAAACGAAAATCAATTGCCGCACGTTCGAAATCATAACTATAACAAATATTTTTCTTGAAATCATTCCAGTCTGCCACAAGCCGTAATTGAGCTGTCAAAATATCAATTTTGTCCTCACGAGCAATGAGCCTAATCAAACGCATTGCAAACTCATTATCCGATTCCTTCAGCCGAAACACAAGTTTACGAAACGTATTGCGATAACGCGGATGATGTTCGCAAAACATAACAAAACCCCAACACAACGCATACAATTCAATTTGATCGCCGCTCTGATTATTTTTGCCCAAATAAAATAGATGGCTCAAATCACTAATATCAACCACATCAGCATCAACCCCAATAACCCCATCCAAAACCAACCTTTGAATAATCTCAATCCTACCCAAACGCAAAACCGACGCCGAATCTGCCGGAAACCAACCAAGTTTCAATTTGCCGTTCTCAAATTTATGAGTTGCCAGCATCTCCGCCATTCCCTCACGATACCAAAACGGCGTAAACGTACCAAAAGCATAAAACATAAACGCATGAACCCCCTCATGCAAAAATAAATGACGTTGATAATAATCACCATTCTGACGTCTTACCCAAATTTGATTTTGTAACGAAAATCCATAACGCAAATCTGTTGCATTTTTGAGTACGCCGTATTTATTAAATTTGCCCAAATCATCTATCAAAAAAGCCCGTACATGAAACTTATCATACTTTTTCAAATCCACCCCAAAATACACACACAACTCCGATACCATAAGATCAAAAATTTCCGGCAGCCGATCCGTTTCAACTCCAGACTCAATATCAGTGTACAACGTAATATGTTTTCCGTTAAGTTGCCGTATTCCTGTATTGGTAAGAAAATTCTTGGGCAAACTTTCGAGTTTCTGCCATTTGGTACGCATCCTTGCGCCAACTTGTTCCGCGTCAGCAATTGTACCAACTTCAAAATCCGCACCAGATTCCGACGCAACACAATTTATCGTTACAAAAAAAGAAATAAAAAATA
>JAITDV010000471.1 GCA_031282385.1 Planctomycetaceae bacterium
CGCCTTAAAACAAATTATTATTTACGTAATTATTCAGTCGTATTTTTAACCACCCCTACCCCCTCCGAAGGAGGGGAATTAAATTCCCCTCCTTCGGAGGGGGTAGGGGTGGTTAAAAAAATGATAGTTACTGCGCTACGCAGCTTTGCCGCCTGCTGTAAGTTTTTTTCGCGTAGAGCTGCCGACTGAATAGTTACGACAAATTCCACTGAAATATTACTTATTTACGTAAATTCAAACTGATTTACATAAGGCAACTTCTATACTGTTCGTACTATAAATTGCGAGACTCAATAGCGTGAAAGCCTGCTTTCCGATAGGTAAGCAGGCGGCGGTAAAGGAAAATTCAAGTGTGAACAGTTTAAAAACCTATTTTTGACGTAATTATCAGAATTTTCAGAATAGACAAATTTAGACAATAAATTTATTTATCCGCAAATTTATCTATCCACGAATTGACACAAATTTGCACAAATTATTTAATTCGTGATCTTCGTGAAAATAAATGAATCCTAAAATTTTGAACACTCTACCTTACATGGCGGCTTTTTGTGGGAATCATTTCACGCCGCGTTGCGACGGGTTGTTATGCAATGTCCTTTCAGGACGAAATACTTGATAACGTATTTTAAGTAATTGTCGGTTGAACCATAAACTAAATAGACAATTACAAAATAAGTTGTTGCGATTTTGTCTAATGTGTTTTCGGTTTATCTTGGAACAACTGGATAGTGTTGTAGAGTTTTTCGGAGTTGGGCAAATTTTCGTCTTTATTATGGCAATTTGTAAATATGGCGTGGTGGTTTGGTCGCAAATAATTTGTCATAACTGCGCGTTGAACCGGATTCATTTTTAAATCCAAGATTTCAACTCGTCAAGAACTTTGTCATTTTTTGTTTCGCAATATTGCAAACAAATTCTTGTCCAACGAATCTCATCCCGCAACGTACTAGCCTCAAAACTCTCCTCCAAATTTTTCCAACCCCGCCAATCACTCGGCAAATTCGGATAATCAGGATAACGATTGCCGATACGTAAGAAAAATGCTAGGTTTTGACTTATTTGATTTAACTCATGTAAGTTAAAATCTCGTTCAAGCTTTCGTTTCCAAACAGGTTGATATTTTGAACCGATATTTTCTTCATACAAACCAGGGAAATTTTTTTGGGCGTATTTTTGTACCAGTTTTCAAAAATAGCCATCTCTGTTTTTTTACGAGGCATGAGTTTGATTTTTTTGTCAAGAACCAATGGCTCACCAAAAAACATTTTGCTAAATCTAGATTGAATTACAACTCTAAAAGTTATCTCATTACATCTTTCGTGTAATTTTTTTATTGAGTTTATCCAAAAATCATTATGTAAATCCTCCAAATCCATGATACGAATTCATAACGCAAATACTGAAACGGTTTTGCCTGATGGAACAAGTACATGGGGAATATCTAACGCATGACCATGAACAACGAAATCAGTACGAGCAATAATTTCCCACTCTTCGCCATCGATAAGAACAAGATGTCTGATTGAGTCGCCGCAATATTGAAAAAGGTTATTGGGGTCAGGAAGTTGACAAGAACGATCCGAATCAGTGTTGTTAGAACATTGTACTACCACGTAGATTGTATCACCTATTTGTAATTCGTTTGGGAAAACATTCACACTGATAACAATATTATTTTTAATCTCCTCTCCATAACAAATTGAGAATAATGCTGTCAGTATTGAAAACAGTAGTACGTTGTATTTTATTGCTACGGTACCAATATGATTTTTTAGTTTTAATTTCATTTTTTGTTTCCTTGTACATGAAAAAATTCATTCGACTTTATGAGTGGACAAAATACATTACGTCGCCAAAAAACATTTTAAACTGTTCACACTTAAATTTTCCTCTGCCGCCGATTACTTACCTATCGGAAAACAGGCGTTTACGTTCTTGAATCACGCAATTTATGGTACGAGCAGTGTAACAGATATAAATTAAGGTTGAAAATTTTGGATAGCGTCAAATAGTTTTTTCAATGTAATGTGTTCCTGAAAGTTAATTGCCTGACGTTTAGCTTGTTCAACTATAGCATCTTGCCGTACTTTATCAAACTTGGCAATCAATTTTTTTAACTCGTCCAAAACGCCGTCATCTTTGGTCTCAAAATACTGCAAGCATAAACGTGTATAGCGAATTTCATCCCGCAATGTTCCTTCCTCAAAAATACCTTCAAGTTTTTCCCAACCTTCCCATGTGGAGGGAGAACAATAATGGGGCGGATAATATGACCAAAGTGAATATCTGAAATCTGAAAGGGATACCAAAATTATTTTGTCGGATTTCCAGAGGGCACGTAATTTGTATTCTACGGGGTATTCTGTGTAGTTCTTATTATTTTTATAATCATCTGATAAAAACTTTAGTGAAGGATACCTCGAAGATATGATGAAAGCATTAGGCGGGAAAGTACTATGCCAATATTCAATCAAAAACATCGTTTTCTTTGATCTTGGTTTGATTGTTAGTTCACGGTTTATTTCGCCGTCAAAGTATGAAATATCATTCTCTTTAATTTTACCTTTGATATGCAAGATAAATTTATTTTTGTTTTTATCTTGAGCGGAATCATTAAGTAATCTTGACCAAAATTTATCATTGATGTCGTCAAGTGAAGGCATCGGAAATTCGAGTACGTGAATTAGTATTTTCGCATCTTTTTCGAGTGATACATATCTATACTGTACCTCGCTCTTGTGTATAAGATTTTCGTAACTAGATAAACTTCGCGAAGATACAGGAGCATACAGTACCTTCCTATTATGCAGAAAGTCACTGTGACACATCTGATAAAAAGGAAAAGAGACGTCGGCGTCAATTTGCGTTAAATAAACTTTAAAGTGCTTGTAAAATTTGTTGTACAAAAAATCATAGCCCAGGTTAAAAGCGGGAAAATTATCTAGCCGCTTTCCCGAAATATTTTTGGCATACACCGCAATATACAACGTATCGCCAAAATAAATTTCACTCGAATTAACTTCAAATTGCAATTCAATCAGATTTTCTGCAAACACTTTTCCGGTGAGCAAAAAAACTACCAAAATTAAAAAAAATAATCGTTTCATTTTTCTTGCAAGAGTTAAAAATGATAGCTTTAGTCGGTTACTACGCTACGCTGCGTTGTTACCTGCTATAATTTAAGGTTGAAAATTTTGGATGGTTTCAAATAGTTTTTTCAATGTAACGTTTTTACGATTGTTACCCTCCGCGTGGTCAGCGCGTTTAACTATAGCATTTTGTCGTACGCTATCAAATCGGGCAATCAATTTCTTCAACTCGTCCAAAACGCCTTCATCTTTAGTCTCAATATATTGCAAGCATAAACGTGTATAATGAATTTCATCCTGTAAAGTTCCTTCCTCAAAAACATCCTCAAGCTTTTTCCAACCTTCCCATGTGGCTGGATAACAGTAAGGGGGCGGATAATGTGACCAATATGAATATCTGAAGTATAAACTAATGGATATCTTTGTTTTGCCAGATTTCACGTGGTTCTTTAGTGGATACTCTATAGCGCGGTCATAGTAGTTCATATTTTTTTTATAATCATCTGAAAAAAACTTTAGTGAAGGATACGTTGAAGATATGATGAATGCGTTAGGCGGTAAAGTACTATGCCAATATTCCATCAAAAACATCCCGTTCTTTGATCTTGGTTTAATTGTTAATTCACGGTTTATTTCGCCATCAAAATATGAAATATCATTCCCCTCAATTTTACCTTTGATATGTAAGATAAATTTATTTTTGTTTTTATCTTGAGCAGAATCATCAAGTAATCTCGACCAAAATTTATCGTTGATGGCATCAAGCGAAGGTATCGGAAATTCGATTACGTGAAATAGTATCTTCGCATCTTTCTCGAATGATATGTATTTATGCTTTATTTTATAATTCTGCTTTATAATTTCACCGTGCTGCATCTGATAAAAAGGAAAAGAAACATTGGCGTCAACTTGCGTTAAATAGACTTTAAAGTACTTATAAAACGAGTACTCCCCAAAATAACAATAATAAAAATGATCCAGGTTGAAGGCGGGAAAATTGTCTAGCCGCTTTCCCGAAATATTTTTGGCATACACCGCAATATACAACGTATCGCCAAAATAAACTTCACTCGAATTAACTTCAAATTGCAATTCAATCAGATTTTCCGCAAACACCTTTTCGGTAAGCAAAAAAACTACCAAAAATAAAAAAAATAATCGTTTCATTTTTCTTGTAAGAGTTAAAAAATTGTAACTATGCAGTCGTATCAATTAACCATCTCCAACCCCTCCAAAGGAGGTGAATTGAATCCCCCTCCTCTGGAGGGGTTAGGGGTGGTTAAAATATGACTGAATAGTTACGAAGGTTTACTGGAAAGTGATTGAATAGCCTTAATTTCTTCAGGAGAAAATGTCTGAAGTTCCTGTTGCAATTTTTCCTCCATAGTCGCAGTCGCTTTCATAACGCCAGCTGCAGCATGATCCAGACCTAAAAGATGTCCTATTTCGTGTAGAGCTGTTTGTCTCAATAAGTCCTGCAAATCGTCAGGATGTAAACCAAACTCACTATGTTTTTCGTATGCCACTAGGACCTCATTTTGGAGTAGATATACGACGCCAAATAAATCAGATTTGAAGTATCCATTGTCGCCCATTACACAATCTGGAACATAAGCAGAATCGCCAATATCACCAGAGAGAGGTGAAAAACGTGATATTGTTACTATTCGCAAAGTCCAATATTCCGGCACATTCACAGCTTCTTGATAATCGCGTCCATCTTTACTATATGCTATGTTATGAGCCTCATTTTGCGATATTGGCGACGATATTGGTTGCAATACCTTGGTGTTGGGTAACACTGCAAACATAACGCCAGATTCAATACAAACTATTTCAATACAAGCCCGTGCAAGTTCACTCTTAACAAATCCGTCTATTGGTATTTTTAACTCAGAAATATCTAATGCACCGTTAGGTAACCCGCCACTCCACCATTGCGCAACATCTCGTTCAACATGCACTGCTCTCCATACGGTCAAGAGCTCACTTTGCGTGTAACCATGAGACTCTTTGTAACGGGTGTTTTCTGTTGTTCCTAATGATGCAGTGTTATTGACATTTCCTTGAACGGTATCCACTACAACAATAAAATTATCGCCTGCGTGTGCAGAATCAATAACTATTGTTGTCGCGTCAGCCGTCACTTTAGTACCAGTGAAATTGGCTGGGTAAATAACAATCGTCAATTTTGCACTTGTTGTTCCTGCTGCAATCGTTACAGAACCTGTCGTTGCAGACAATGTCGCATAATTATCATTTCCAAGCCATGCCTCCGCGGTGTTATTATCGTTGCCCAAACCGATGAAATTATCGGGATCGAAAATTTTGAAGAAAATAGTTGTATTCGCTGCTGCCGCTGCTTCCAACTCAAAAACCAAATCAAACTTGTTTTCCATTACACCAGCCGAAGATGATTTTTCAGGGAAAACGCGTTGACCGCGACCTTGTTCATCGTTAGATATTGCGGCTTTGTTGGCGTCAGTTCCGGTTATCGTTTGCCATTTCACGTTTAAGGAATCATTCTTGATTGCCACTGTTGTAGCAACGTCTGTTCCAAGTTTGAGGTTTTTAGCCGTACCGTTTACGGTTACTTTGGCACTTGTTAGTGTAATTGTTAGGTTCTCTTCGGAAGCTTCTGATATTTGGTTGTCCACCAACTTAAACGTCAAAGTTACCGACTCTTTGCCCGCTAAAATCTTGTAACTGAAAACCGTACCGTCACTCGACCAACGGTTGTAATTGCCAGCGCCGCTTATTTTGGTCTCGCCATCAAAAATTTCAAAATCTTCTTTTGACGCTGCACCGCTAATCGCTAACTCAAAATCTAAATCAAGAGCCGTATCAATCGGAACAACTGTACTGCTTTCTCTGGTTATTGTTACATCAAATTGATCTTGTGTTGATTCGGCGTAGGTTATCTTGTGTTGATTCGGCGTAGGTTGGAGTTACACCGTTGACGCTGTTGGACCGGTTAATTTGGCAATCGGTCCGCAAACCTCACTAACTTGTTCTGACGTTAGTGCTGTATCATATACTTCTGCATTGTAGATAGTGCCGACGAATTGGCATCTTTGATTCGGATCACCGTGACCGCCAAGCAACCAAACCGGATTAAATGTTTCGCCGTTGAAATTTTCGTAAACTCCAATATCGCGTCCGGGATCATACAAACTAGCTACCAAAACGCCGTCTAAGTAGAGCCGCCAATATTCACTGTCATACGTTCCAACAGCGTCATACTTTCTACCGGCTTCAACAGTAGTCTGCACAAGAATATTCACGTTACCAGTGTTTGCGCCGAGCCAACGACCGAATTGTAAACTGCCATTGCAAATCCGCAAAAACAACTCTGTACCCCTATTATTTTCCACATCGTGCGTAATCAGACTCTTCCAACTCTCAACACTAGTCGCTTCAAAGACTGACCGCAGAGTAACTTTACTAGTGATGTTGCCTATCTCGCCGTCCTCGCTGCTATTACTGCCAATTTGAGAAAACGCAGCACCGTCAAAATAAGTTGGCGAGGCAAGCGAATACAACGGATCAGGGATAGTTGTTGTACTGGTTGTGTTGGTATTGGTTGACGATGTAGAACTACTTTGAGATGAATTAGACGCGTTAGAATTCGAGAATAACTTGATTCGTAATAGCTGTCGCTGCCTTCGTAAAATTCGCTGCTGTTACCAAGCAAAAATTCGTTATCCAACCCGTCGCCCGACAACAATTCTCGTCCCTCAAGAACTTCAAAACCAAGTTTTCGCCGTGAAATACGGCGATAAGGTCTTTCGTTGGTTGCGTTCTTTTCGCAAAGAATGTTAAAAACTCTTTTCAAGAAATTTGAGATCATAATAATATCTCCTTTTTTTAATGTTTGTCAAATATGTTTCGGCACTCGCAAAAAACACCGTATTTTTTGCAAAATTGCAGTTAGTACTATGAATTGCATGACTCAAGAGCGTAAAAACCTCTTTCCAAATAGGTAAGCAGGCGGCAAAGAAAATTTCAAGTGTGAACTGTTTACAAATGCCAAAAACTGTAGCTTCCGACAAATTTTTCCTCTTTAATTTTTGTAACAAAAATTGATTTTGGGAAAACTTTGTCAGAAAAACTTGCGTGATTTTACAAACGCGAATTGCTCTGTCAAGTAGGGAACAAGGAAAAAAAATTATTTTTTTTGCGTCCCAATGTCAAAATAGCTAAAACAGAATTAAGATAGATAAGTTAGTAATATTTCAGATTAATGTTTTTTGTGTCTATTCAGCCGTATTTTTAACCACCCCTGCCCCTCCAAAGGAGGGGAATTTAATTCACATCCTTTGGAGGGCATCACCAAATTCCCATCCTTTGGAGAGGTTAGGGATGGTTTATTGATACGGCTGAATAGTTACTAAGTTTTTAGAAGTTCCCATAAATTTTCACACTAATCTCTGACCTCCGTAGTTGCAAAATATCATTCTTCATTTGTAATTTTGCTTTCTGGATAAAATATTTTATGGCAAGAATCACAAGAACGGCTTAACTCGCTGAAAGTTGACCAATACCTTTCGTATTTTATTTTGCCGTTTGCGAAATCATGTGCTGCTGCGTTGGCTTTAATTGCGGCGTCTCGAAACCGTTCACATTCACTTCTCCACTTATCTAATTCATTTGGTTTTGAAGTTTCGTCGCCGTTTGGAATACTTCCCGCGCTTATTGCCGCAAGAGCAGCAAGTTGACCGAATATCCGTTTCGGTTTTTTATCAAGCTGTCTTTTTAACTTTGTCTCCGTATTTGTCAATCTCCGTACAGTCGAATTGAGATTTGGCATTGCCTTCATTACCGGTTTCAATTTGGCTACTTTCTCCAATTTCAATTTTTCCGGTTCACCCTTACTATTCAACGCCGCCTTCACCGCATCAAACTCCTTTACCGCAACCTTGTAATCCGGTGCCATAATAAGACGCTTCACCGCAACCAATAATCCCGGCGCCGATTGCCGATACCGCGAATCCTTCTCCAATAAACCTATCATTAAAACCACAATCGCTAAACCGCTTGCATCCCGATTAATCGAATCACCATCTGCCGCATAATCCGCCGATGTTTTAAGGTCTTCAAGATTCTCGCTAATTTGCAATATATACTCGTCAACTTGATCATCAAGATCGCCGCTCAAAGATTCCAATTCAAATCCATAACCTTTACTTTCTGCCTTGCCCATACGCGTATATAATTCTGAATGACCTTCGGTATCGAATAACATAATTGAGTTATCAATTGTTGAGTTATCTGTTGTTGGCGTGGTTTTGGTTGAAGAGGAATTGATTTCTGGAGATGTTTTTTTGTTATTTTTCGTGTTTTTACCGGCGTTATTGGAATTATTGTTTTTTGGATTCGCGGTATTGTTCGGCGCGGGCAATTCATCTGGGAGAAAAATTCCAGCATCATTCAACGGATACATCGGCTCAACATAACCCTGATTTGTTGTCCCGCCATAAGTTGACGGATCGTCGGGTTCTATCGGCGGCGGAATCTTGCCCCGCGTACAACCGGCAACCAATAATAATACAAACAAAACCAATATATTTTTTGTAACAAATATTCTCATTTTATTTATAGACCAAAAAGATTTGATAAAATTTTCTAGCTAAACTTTGGCAAACTAAGGCAGATTATATTTTTTTGTTTTCGTATAATCTTTGTACGTATTTTGCGAGTATATCGGTTTCGATGTTTACTTTGTCTCCGATTTTTCGGATTCCCAATGTTGTTACTTTCAAGGTATATGGAATTAGCGCAACACTAAATAATCCATCTTCGCATTTTACAATAGTCAGACTTACACCGTCAACAGTAACAGAACCTTTTGACGCCATTTGTATAGACAATTCAGGCGGTATTTTGAAATAGTAATCTTGCCAATCACCTAAATCTTCAACTCGAACCAATTCACCTTGACCGTCTATATGTCCAGACACAAAATGACCGCCGAGACGATCTCCGACTTGCAATGCACGTTCAAGATTGACACGGCTGCCAATAGTTAAAGTACCGAGATTTGTACGCGCAAGAGTTTCAGGACCGGCTTGAAATTCAAATTTATTTCCTGACGTATTTATAACCGTCAAGCAACATCCATTCACCGCCGCACTGTCGGCAACTTTGATCGTTGTTCCCACCAACTCATCCTCAACCTCAAGCCGACAACCAACACCTTCCGACACCAACCCCGTTACATATCCTAAAGATTCAACTATACCTGAAAACATAACAAAATATAATGATCCAAAAATTAAATAATCTCACAAAAAACAATATGAACAATAAATTGTATGTTTATTTTTTGTAACAATTAAAAAAGTATTAATAAACTATTCATACTTGAATTTTCCTTTACCGCCGCCTGCTTACCTATCGGAAAGCAGGCTTTTACGCTCTTGAGTCACGCAACTTATAGTACGGGCAGTATAATAAAATAAATTTTTAATTATTTTATGACGCTTGGAAAAGTGAAACCGATTTGCAATGCAAGTTGCCCCCATTCGCATTTGAATGGAATCATTATCGGGTGCGAATTCTGTGGAAAGTGCAATCGGCAATTTTCACCATAAAGTACGTTTGGCAAAGTTATATTTAGTGAGTATTGAGATAATTTTGCTTTTGCGCATCCACACACGATATTTGTTATTTCGCCAACTGCATCCATTACGTCATCATTGATTTCATTTATATCCGTATCCATTAGCATATTCGAAGCAACTTTCACCGCAACACTTACGGACATTGACAATACGATTGTTCCGACACCTTTTCCGCTGACTCCAATAATTCCGCTGACAGGATGTAATGCCTGATTGTTCTCCATAAGTCCAAGTCCAAGCCGCTCGATCCGACAACTCAGTTGCGTCGTAAACGCCTCTTCAAGCCCTGCAATTACAGGATTAATATAGTCAATATCTATTGTCATTTTATTTGTCTCCTTTCAATATCAAATTTGACGTAGGTTAATTTAAAACTGTTTACACTTTAACATCGCCTAATTCTAAAGTGCATTTGGTAAACACCAAAAACAAAATACACTAAATTGCCCAAAAAATATACAACCAAAACAAATTCATATATATCAACTTCTAAAAAACTTAATAATTTTAGTGCTAAATTGTATCAATTGTAGATTGAAATTCTTTGTCTTACCGCTCAAAAAATTGAGGTAACATTATGACAACTTTTTTCAATCGGTCAACCGGCAAAAGGAAGTCGGAATTTAGATGAAACAATCAATATTTTTTTATCAAATATTTTTTCAAACCGCATATAACTTCGCTCATATTATGCAAGGCGATACTTTTTTGCAATAATGGAATACCGATTGTGATAACGATCAGCATGATTGGATGAGGGAAAAATCTTACAATTAACTTTCGACCAAAAAACAAACCGAGCAAATTGGGTATTTTTAGACTTCCGTAGAGATTGTATCTTGTTCCGATTCGTTTGTGTTTTATGCTGATGGTTTTGTTAATAAGGTCAAGAATTTCACCGACAACAACAAAACGAGTTATTTGTTTATTGATTTTTGGATAATTTAGCGGTTCAAATTGTTGGAGAGTGTTTGTGTGTATAGCCGGCGGGTTGAAGACGAAGCATTGTAGTTGTCGTGCGATTGCAGCGACTGTTGCAATTCCGCCGCCTAGAGAGTGTCCGGTAACAATTATGCGGTCAATATAATCTTCACGAATGTTATTGACCAATTCTATTCCGCGCGAATATTGTTCAGCTTTTTTGCCGAAGAATTGATTAAAATTTGTCTGCCAATCATTGATGTTTAAAGGAACGGTTCCTCTGAATCCAAGAATAAATTTATCCGAGTGTTGGTCGTGATAGAGTTGTGTTTGAAATTCGTTTGAGTCGTGTTGTGAGATTTGAGTTGTGCCGAAAATTCTACGGATTTGGTCTGGTGAAGCTGCCGGCAAACCAACTTCGGCAAGATCAGTGAGTTTATAAATTTTATCCGCAATAAGCGCACAACGATATTCCTGAAAATCAATGAATTTCTTATCAATCGGCAAAATTGATTTATTGTCTGATGTTTGTGGTAAAATTTCGGACATGGAAATTAAATCTTAAAAATTTTCAACTGTTCACACTTTAAATTTCTTTTACTTTCACCCGCTTACCTATCGGAAAGCAGTTTACGATTTTTAGTCGCGCACAATTTATAAACTGTTCACACTTTAAACTTCGTTTACCTTCGCCTGGTTACCTATCGGAAAGCAGGCTTTTACGCTTTTAAGTCAAGTAATTTATAGCACGGGCAGTATCGTACAAGCAGTTTACAAATCTATAGAACAAAAAACAAATTTGAATTTCTATTGTTTTTTGTTGAGGTGTGGTATATTAAATGTGTTGTTTATTGTGCAAGTATAGGTAATATCCTTTTTCAAGGCAAGAGCTATCACGCTTGAGAAATATTAGTATGACACAATAGACCGTGTTCCGTATGCTGCCCGTACTATCAATTGCTGGACTCAAAAGCATAAAAACCTGCTTTCAGATTGGTAAGCAAACGGCGGTAAACGAGATTTAAAGTATGAACAGTTTAAAATACTACTAACACAATGTTGGTGAAAATTGGTTACAGATAAAATTCAATTCCGAATATGAAATTTCCTTATAACTGATGATTAGAAATATTTTACAATTTGTTTTTGTTGTTTTGTGCGGTATAATTTTGGCGGTTATTTGTAATCGTTTTTTGGACTATCCAATATCGTCATGGTTTTGCGCAAATAAGTTTAACATAATAGAACAACCGCAACCTAACAATAGCAACAACATTGTTAAACCAGAACAAGAAAAACCATTAAATAAATACCAAAACAAGTTAACAAAATGGATATTGCTTTTTGAGTTTTTTGGTCATCCGTTATGTTTTCTGACGGTTTTAATTTTGTGTTTTTTTATTGATGTTTATGGTCGTTGCCGTCTTTTTCGTTTTTTGACTAGCGTATTAATTTCGCAAGCTATTGTTATTACGGTTAAATTGTCGGTTTACCGTAAGCGGCCTGAAGTAAATGATTTTAATATTAGTTCTTTTGATTTGACGGGATTTCTTAATAACGATGGGATACATAGTTTTCCTTCCGGTCATACGGCGTTGGCGGTTGTGATTGCGTTGTGTTTATCATCTATTTATCCGCGAGGTCGATATGTATTTTGTTTTGCGGTTTTGGGAGTAGCGTTTGAGCGAATTTTTGATTGCAAGCATTATTTATCGGATACAATAGTTGGCGGATTGATTTCTTATGTAGTTTGGTTTTTTTGTTACAAATTCGGATTTATCACGGGCAAGTTCAACGATTTCGAGTCGGCAAGAAAATTAGACACAATACAAAATAATCGTAACGATAATAATCAACCCTCTATTTTGTTCGGGAAAACGTCACTAGGTTCGGCGTCAGGTAACCGTTTCAGCTCGAAAATTCGCCAATTTTTACACAAAGACGACAAACTACTAGAACAACTAGAAGCCAAAACAAACCCAAATGAAAATAATGAGAATAAAAATAATGAGAATAAAAATAAAAATGATGAAAATGACAAAGAATATAATAAAGAACTCTCCGACAACCAAACCCCACAACTCTCCAAACGTTCACGACGCAGAAATGATCTGCCATTTAATTTTAGATAACTGTTCGTACCATAAATTAAACATGCGGCGGCAAATGAAATTTAGAGTGTGAACTGTTTAAAATTATCTGCGCACGTTTAAATTGGCAAATTTTATATTTGCAACTGAATAGTTGAAATAGACAACTATTAGACCTTTTCTCTAACCTAAAAATATATCAACGCAACAAAAAAACTACAACGAAAAACCGCCTTTAACTCCTCCGAGACCACCCCTAACCCCTCCAAAGGAGGGGAATAAGAAGATGCCTCCGAAGGAGGCGAATAAGTAGACGCCTCCGAGGGAGGGGAATAATTCCCCTCCTTCGGAGGGGTCAGGGGTGGTCTCCTACAGGTTAGCGAAAAGGTCTATTATCAAAATTAATTGACAAGGAGTCCCCATTCAGATGCTCAAACGAACTCGCCGCGAACAA
>JAITDV010000574.1 GCA_031282385.1 Planctomycetaceae bacterium
GATGCATTATTGTAACAATAATTATGTTAGTCAAAAATGAAAATCGTATCTATTCAGCCGTGTGTTTCTTATCGTCAACTATTCTGTTACCCAAGACCAATAAATTCACGCGGGACAACCTCGTTTTCCGAACGGTTCTAATAGTCAGCCGGCAGCTCTACGCGAAAAAAAATTTATAGAAGGCGGCAACGCAGCGTAGCGCAGTAACCGCTTAATACGAATGAATAATTACGTTTATTTTGGAGTGCTGCTTTTTTGTCTGATTCGTTCTTATTCCCTGATTTTTGTCATATTATTGCATCAAATATTATTTTGCCCAAAATGATATGCCGTAAAAACAAAGATTTCATAAATTTCGTTTCAATAATTTCTGCATCTTTGGGGTTCAAAATAGACCTTTTCGCTAACCTGTAGGAAACCACCCCTAACCCCTCCGAAGGAGGGGAATAATTCCCCTCCTTCGGAGACGTCTTCTTATTCCCCACCTTCGGAGACGTCTTCTTATTTCCCTCCTTCGGAGACATATTCTTATTCCCCTCCTTCGGAGACATCTTCTTATTCCCCACCTTCGGAGACATCTTCTTATTCCCCTCCTTCGGAGGGGTTAGGGGTGGTCTCGGAGGAGTTAAAAGCGGTTTTTCGTTGTAGGTTTTTTGTTGTGTTGATGTATTTTTAGGTTAGCGAAAAGGTCTATTGGCTGGAAAACTACTGTTTGAGTCATGGAATGCGTGTAATGCCAGATTCAATTCTTTGATGTTGTTACTACATTGCATCCGTCTTGCTGATTCACGCGCCGCCTGAACTGCCGGCAAAATAATAGCAATTAACACGCCCCGATAATCGCCATCACCACAAGAAGCTCAACCAACGTAAAGCCAAAAGAACTAATAAAAGGCTTGACAAAAATCACAAGAGAATTATCGTAACGATAATTTGGGTAATTTTGATTTTTACGTAGCCCTCCCATCTATTTTAACATTTGCTTTAATATTAATTTTGATACTAAATTTGGCAACAAACTAATCGAACTGTAAATTTGTCTTTTTCATTTTCTACTCCATCTTAAAATTGTTAGCGGATCCAATAAACGTTACAAAAATTATTGTACTGCAAATTTTTCCCAATACAAACAAGAAAAACATCAGCACAATAAACGACTATTATACCGAGTACACTTTGGAATTTGGTAACGTCGATATGTTAAATCAGGCTTTCCGATAAACAAGCCCGCACAGACAAACGAAAAACTAAAGAGTGAACAGTTTTGAAGTAATAGAATTTAGCTTGCTCAAAACACAATTAAACTCATCACAATCAGACTCAATCTAAATTCTCACAACTGCCAATTGTATAACAAGTTGAAATAAATTGCAATATCAGTTTTTACATTACTGTAAAGTACTGTTAAAAAATTTTATTTTGGGATACAAATTTTAGTTTTTGAATTTCTTAATATGGCGAATTATTTTTAGCGGTGTTGTGTTATCGGAATTATGGCGGTACAATGCGACCCTTTTAGTTTGTCGTTGGCGGGGTAAAGTGTAAAAATGTCAAGATAGGAATTTCGGATTCGGTTGACAATAAAATATCTGTTTAAACATTTAACGACAAAAACAAACGCGACTGAATAGTTACTCAAATTTGAAAATTCGGTTTTTATTTTTTTAATAGATAAAAAGGATTTTTGGGACATGACAAAAATGAACATTATCTCATAAACCGAAATTTCAAAAGTAATGAGTATAGATTTTTATCCCTATAAGTTAGTTTATATTTTTACAATATCGAGCAAAATTTAATCAATAATTAAAGTACAAAGCAAATGGAACGTTATCCGAATTTAAAGGAATCAGATCAAGAAATATATAATTTGATTCAAAGCGAATCGAAGTATGAATCGACAACACTGAAGATGATAGCTTCTGAAAGTTATGCTTCCTATAGTGTGTTGGAGGCGTGCGGTTCGATGTTGACGGACAAGTACGCAGAAGGTTACCCCGGAATGCGATATTATGAGGGCAACGAGTTTGTAGATCGTATTGAGAATCTTGCAATAGAGCGTGCGAAGTTGCTTTTTGGCGCTGAACATGTCAACGTCCAACCTTACAGCGGTTCGCCGGCAAATCAAGCAGTTTATCGTGCATTACTCAAAAACGGTGATAAAGTAATGGGAATGCCGGTACCAAGTGGCGGACATCTTACACATGGTTGGCGTGTGAATTTTTCTGGAATTGATTATGAGCAAGTTCCATACGGACCAGATTCTAATACGGGACGTTTTGACATGAACATAATACGCGAAACGGCAAAACGTGAACGTCCGCGAATGATTTGGGTCGGCGCAACCGCTTATCCGTACAAAATTGAGTACAAAGAATTTGCTGATATAGCAAATGAGATTGATGCGTATCTTGTTGCTGATATTGCTCATATAAATGCGTTGATTATTGCGGGAGTGCATCCTGATCCGGTGCCGTATTGTGATATTGTAACAAGTACAAGTCATAAAATGTTGCGAGGTCCGCGAGCTGGATTTATCTTGTCAAAAATAGAAGACCGTTTTCAATCAAAATATCATTCTGACAGCAAGTTTAATCTTGCCAAACGTATTGATCGTGCAGTTTTCCCAGGATTGCAAGGCGGTCCGCATTTACATATTATTGCAGGAATGGCAGTCGCGTTTAAGGAAGCGTTGACGGAAAATTTCAGAAATTATGGTATTCAGATCGTAAAAAATGCAAAAGCCTTGTCATACACATTATTGAGCAAGGGTTGGCAACTTGCGGGCGGCGGGACGGATACACATTTGTTGATTCTGGATTTTCGCAAAGAAGAATTTACCGGTAAAGATGCGGCAATCGCGTTGGCAAAATCCGGCATAATTGCAAATTTCAACATGGTACCAGGTGATCATCGCAGTCCGTTTATAACGAGCGGAGTGAGACTCGGCACTTCTGCATTGACTTCAATGGGAATGAAAGAACCGGAAATGGAACTTGTTGCAAATTGGATTGACCGCGTGTGTAAAAATATAAACAACATTGACAAACACGCTCAAAATATCCGCGACGAAATTGCTGCTTTCTGTTCAAATTTCAAAGTGCCGGGGATACAGGAATAACATAACGTTATTGAGGTTTTATGAAATCAGTGGTATCGGTTTTGGATTTTATATGGAATGTTAAAAAGTATCCTGTGCAGGATTTATGTGTAGTTTTTGGAGATGAACCGTTTTTTAAGTTCCATGTGTTGCGTGTATTGCGTAATCAAGTTTTGGATGGAGAGGATGCGGAGTTTTCGGTGCAGCGGTTGGATGGTACTGATATAAGTTTTACCGACCTTCGTAAAGAAGTATCAACACGCGCAATGTTTGGCGGTAATCGTCGTTTTGTTTTGGTTGAGGATGCGGATTTGTTTGTTTCGCGTTTTCGTGTCGAGCTTGAGAATTATTTTGACAAGCCTTCTGATTCGGCGGTGTTGGTTTTGGAATTAAAGACATTTCCATCGAATACTAATCTTTACAAAAAGGCAATTGCAAGCGGTCTTGTGATTGAGGCGAAATCGCTAGTGGACAAAGATGTTCCGGCTTGGATTGTGAAGTGGTCGAAGCAACAGCATCGGGTTGAGTGTGATTCTGCGGCGGCGGCGATGTTATTTGAGCGGATTGGTTCGGAAGCGGGTTTGCTTGATCAAGAGCTTGCGAAACTTGCGCTTATGGTTCCGTCGGATGGCGGTGTTATTACGGTTGATTTAGTTGCGAGGGCAACCGGTTCATGGCGAACTCAATCTACATTTGAAATGATTGACATGGCACTTGCGGGGCGTACTGCGGCGGCAATAAAGCAACTTGATAGTTTATTGATGGCAGGTGAAAATGAGATCGGGATTCTAGCTCAAATTGCATATTCGTTACGAAAATTCGCCGCCGCAACACGCATAATTCTTGACGCGGAAAAATCAGGTCATCCCGTTTCTGTTCAAACTGCTTTGGACAAGGTTGGCATAAAACGATTCTTCATGGAAAAATCAGAAAAGCAAATGAAAATGTTGGGTCGCAATCGCGGATCGCAACTTATCGACTGGCTTCTTCAAACAGACCTGAATTTAAAAGGCGGCAGTCGAAGCAACTCAAGATTTACATTGGAAACATTGATAATAAAAATTTCCGATCAAAGATTACGATAACCGGACAGAATACGAAATTATCAAAATTTAGAATAGTAAAAAATATGATTTATTTAGACAATAATGCTACGACGCCGGTTGCGGCGGAGGTATTGGATTCAATGTTACCGTTTTTTGGGGACAAGTATTTTAATCCTAGTTCAATGTATGAGGTGGCAGGTTTTGTACGGGATGCAATTGAGAGTTCGCGAGGATTGATTTCGGAAATGCTTGGTATTACCAATGCGAATGAGTTAATATTTACATCGTGTGCAACAGAAAGTGTGAACGCGGCAATATTTGGGGCAATTGCGGCTAATCCGCTAAAGCGTCATATAATTACGACGGTTGTTGAACATCCGGCGGTGCTTGAGGTTTGTAAATCATTAGTGAGGGATGGTTTTGAGGTTTCTTTTATTGGGGTCAATGATAGAGGCGAGTTGGATGTTGGCGAGTTTGTGCGTGCGTTGAGGTCGGATACGCTTCTTGTTACGGTGATGCACGCGAACAATGAAACTGGAGTTGTGTTTCCGATAGAGCGGTTGGCAAGGGTGGTGAAAGAAACGGATGCGTCGATATTATTTTTGTGTGATGCAACTCAATCAATGACGAAGTTGCCGATTCGTGTTGATGGTAATTTTCGTGATGTTGACATGATAGCATTTTCGGGACATAAATTTCATGCACCGAAGGGGATAGGTGGTTTGTATATTCGGCGCGGGGTGCGTTGTAGGTCGTTTTTGATTGGTGGACATCAGGAGTTTGGGCGGCGCGGCGGGACGGAGAATGTGGCGTTTATTGTTGGCATGGCAAAGGCGATAGAGGTTGCGGCTGCAACACATGGTGAAGATGTTGTGCGAATGGAATATTTGCGGGACAAGTTGGAGTCGGGAATTTTGGAATTAGTGCCGTATGTTGTTATCAATGGTGCGGGAGCGGAGAGGATGCCGAATACGCTTAATGTCGCGGTACATTGTATTGAGGGTGAAGGAATATTGTATCAATTGAGTGATCGTGAAATTTGCGCGTCAAGTGGTTCTGCGTGTACGTCTGGTTCACTTGAACCGTCGCATGTACTTACTGCAATGAAAATCCCGTTCACTGCTATTCATGGTTCGGTAAGATTTAGTTTGAGCAGATACACAACCGAATCTGAAATAGATTTTGTATTACAAGAGTTTCCAATTATCGTAACGAAATTACGCCACCTATCACCATACTGGGATCAAGTAAACAATAAACCAAGAAAAGACGTTAAAATCTAATTTGACATTGAACCTAAAATATACTGCCTGCTCGTACTATAAATTGCGTGGTTCAAGATCGCAAAGCCCTCTTGCCGATAGGTAAGCAGGCAAAGGTAAACGAAATTTAAAGTGTGGACAGTTTAACCAATAAAAAATGTTGTCAAAGAAAAAATGAAACAGAAAAATTAGCTCCAAAGTAATTAGTCATTGCACAACAAAATTTATTGTTCTCGCTTGCTTTTTAGTGTTTGAGTACGACGTCGTTTTATCAAACGTAACAGTTGTCTTACAAGTTTCGCCGTCGTTGGAAACCAAAAAACCAGGTGAAACAGTCCTATACAACATCACCGGTTTGTACAACGGTACACCGCCATTAGGAGCAGAAGAGAAATTCGGTACGGCTACATGGCAATTTGGCGGCGCAATTAATTGTACCTGCCGGATGTACAATAACACCATCTGCCGCTGAAACAACATGGAGTACGTCAAATACTAGAACATTGACCGGAGTAGGAACGACTATAGATGAATATATTATTGGATTCTATATGCGTGTTCAATTTGAAATTACCAATAAGAATACCGGTACTCACATTCGATACGCCCAATATTCTGGTCGAGGTTCTGCAAAGTTGAAAGTTACCAACGGGAAATTTAAGATTATTATTGTACCTACAGATAATTTTGCCGGTCGGAGCTGTCATCGATTGGGAGTCGGCGAAACGGCAACAATATCGGTAGAGTCAATTCCAACAGGAAGTACGGTAACAATTGTACCTGGTACTAGTACAGAACCAAATCCATCTGGAACTGGAAGGATTAGTGTTTCTGGAACTAGTATTACAGCTGGTGATTTTGTCGGTAACGGAACTGTTAAAGTTAAAGCCAAAGTCAATGGAACAGTAACAACTGAAACGTTGCAACTGATAGCCGTGGAACCGTTGGGAGTACGTTTTGAAGAATATGTACCTTTTAGAAATAAAATTCCAAGCTCAACAAGAATGGTTCCATTAAGTCCAAATGAGCGCGGCACTATGATGTACAACAAGATGTTCCTCAATCCTACTGATGTTTCTTTTAGTAGTATTTCTGTCGGAGAAGATGCGATTGCGCCTACAGAGTATAATGGTACGTTAATAATTTATAATCCAGATGGTACAAAGAATGATGGTAAACATGTTAGTTGGTCTCAAAACGTAGGTGATGGAAATCTCATATCTGGATGTCGAATAGGTGGAAATTTTTCAGTCGAGCCTAGCGGCACTGATATGGCAGGGTTTCGACAAAAAATATCGCAGGTGATGGTGTTCTTATTTGGGACATCCCCTATTCATATAAAACGAAAAGTATGGTAGATCGCCGAATATTTATTCAAAAAATGCGTCAGGACATGCGAAATATCGGAGCAAAACAATCTAAAGTTTCTAAAAACGGTAGTGCTGTTGAGAGAACAATACCATAAATATTTTTTTGAAAGGATTATTATGATAAGAGATTATAAAATGTTTTTTTGCGTTTTTCTGATTGCGATTGCAGTTATGCAGTATAAAATTTCCTTAGCTGTCGAGCGAGATATAGATTTTGAAAAAGATTTGGATAAACGTATCGAAGCTGTCAGA
>JAITDV010000577.1 GCA_031282385.1 Planctomycetaceae bacterium
GATGCATTATTGTAACAATAATTATGTTAGTCAAAAATGAAAATCGTATCTATTCAGCCGTGTGTTTCTTATCGTCAACTATTCTGTTACCCAAGACCAATAAATTCACGCGGGACAACATCGTTTTCCGAACGGTTCTAATTCTAATATTCAAATCCTTATTTGTAACTATTCAGTCGGCAATTCTACGCAAAAAAATTATAGCAGGCGGCAACGCAGCGCAGCACAGTAACCGCTTAAAACTATCATATTTTTAACCACCCCTAACTCCTCCAAAGAAGGGGAACATTAAATTCCCATCCTCTGGAGGGGTTATGGGTGGTTTATTAATACGACTGAATAGTTTACGTTTATTTTGGAGTGCCGCTTTTTTGTCTGATTCGTTCCTATTCCCTGATTTTTGTCATATTATTGCATCAAATATTATTTTTCCAAAAATGATATGCTGTAAAAGCAAAGGTTTCATAAATTCTGTTTCAATAATTTCTGCATCTTTGAGGTTCAAAATATATGCCGAAATTGAGTAAGATTTAATCATCTGCTATTTTAATAAAAGTTGTTATGTATTTTGCAAAAGTCCAGTCGAAAGATAAGATTGCTACAATTGAGAAATCAGAAAACAAAAAACTCGTCGAAGTTAAATTCAGCGACCTCTCCAAAATTGACCAGGAATATATCTTACAACAAATTAAAACACGAAAATAATCGTAACTATTTATACGTACATTTTAAAAACCGTTAAGAATCAACGTAAATAAACAATAGGTTTTAAACTGTTCACACTTTAAATTTCCTTTACTTTTGCTTGCTTACCTATCGGAAAGCAGGCATTTACGCTCTTGAGTCAAACAATTGATAGAACGACCAGTGTAGAGGTTTTCCTTTTCTAAATTTTCTGAATGGTTGCTATTAATATTGGTTTGGATAGAATGGTTGGGAACACTCGGATTGATTTATGATTATTTATTCTGAAATACTTTTCACAATTTACAATTTGGTTTTAATTTTTGTAAGAGATATTTCGTTACAAAAAAGATTTTGAGATCATGACAAACATGAACTCTATCTTAAAAACCGATAATTTAAGCGTGATGCGAATATTGTTCTTTTGTTCTATTTGTTCCTACTCTAACGATTTTGGAAACATAAAGATCAATAACGACTAATTTGAAAAATAATATTTAAATCAATTTTTTATTTAAAAATTAATAAGGAGATTTAACCAATGACAAAAATATCACGGCGTTCATTTTTGAGCGCAAGCGTTTTGGCAACGATTGGGTTGCCGATGATTGTTCCGAAAACAGTGTTTGGGCGAGATGGTAATGTTCCGCCAAGTGAGCGTGTTACAATGGGATTAATCGGTTGCGGTTCACACGGAGCCGGTTGGAATTTGCAGCTCATGTTCAATAATCCATTGCAACAGGTTGTTGCCGTTTGTGATGTTGACAAAAATTATTTGAACAATACACAGAAAAAAGTCAACGATTTTTATTCCAAAAAATCAGACAAAACATATAAAGGTTGCGATAAATACGAAGATTTTCGTGATTTGATCAATCGAAAAGATATTGATGCGGTCGATATTGTTACGCCTGATCATTGGCATGTTATTTTGTCTGTCTATGCAATGAAAGCGGGCAAAGATGTGATTTGCGAAAAACCAACATTGACCATCAAAGAAGGACGTATTTTGAGCGATGTTCAAAAAACAACTCAACGAGTTTATCAAACGGCGTCGGAAAATCGTTCTGTCGATGTTTATCAACAAATGGTCAACTTGACACGTAACGGTCATCTTGGCGAAATCCGCCGTATTAAAGTGATTTTGCCCAAAGGAAGTATAACTAACCGCGACCCAATGAAACGTCAGACAAATTTTTCTGTTACAGAAATTCCGAAACATATTGATTACGAAAAATGGTCGGGACCGGCGCCGATATTACCGTTTATTCCAGCACGTCATCATTACAATTGGCGTTGGAATTTTGCGTATAGCGGCGGCGTTCTTACGGATTGGGGCTCGCATCTTGTCAATATTGCACAATGGGCATTGAACACCGACGATACAGGACCAATTGAAGGACAAGCCAAAAAATGGTCTCTTCCGCCGTTTGATGATGTTTGGAATACGGCGGAAACATTCAATATTGAGTACAAATATAAAAATGGAATTGTGTTGGAAGTGTTTACCGAAAATCCTTCAACTGAAGCCGTGAAAATTGAAGGGACAAAAGGTTGGATTTTATCACGCGGCTGGCGGCAACCGCTGCGGGCAAGCGATGAAAAATTATTGCAAATTAAATTCGATAACTCAACGCCAACAAACACAAATTACGGACGACCTGAAAGTACCGTATTGGCAAAAGACAAAAGTTGGGCAGGCGGAGAACATATTGATTTTTCGTTGTGTGTCAAATCGCAGAAACCATGTTATTACACAGCGGAATGCGGACACAGAAATCACACTATTGCCCATATCGGTAACATTTCCATGTTGCTCGGAGGCGCAAAATTAACTTGGAATCCCGACAAAGAAATATTCGAGGGCGACCGCGCCGAAGAAGCAAACAAACATTTCTGCGCTAACCGAGAACAACGCGAACCATGGACTTTAGACAAAATAGGTTCATGGCTCAACGTTGGATAATAACTGTTCATACTATAAGTTGCTGGACTCAAGAGCGTAAAAGCCCGCCTGTTTTCCGATTGGTAAGCAGGCGGCAGCAAAAGAAATTTTAAGTGTGAACAGTTTAAATCCGTTAAAGCAGGCTTACTGATTTAAGTAAATCTGCGCGGGTTGTTTAAAACTCAATTGTGAACAGTTTAAAACTATTGGTGAATACTATTGGTAAATTTTTATGGGAATGATTGGAATAACAATGGGTGATGCCGCCGGTATTGGAGCTGAAGTTATTGTTGGTGCGTGGTCGGCAATTGTTAACGAGTTTGGAAATTGTGCGGTTATTTTTGGTCATCCTGAAATATTGCGGCGTGCGGTTAGGTTGCTTGGAGTTGGATTTGAGGTTGTTGAGGTTTGTGGGATTGATGATTGTTCGGTTATTTCGGGCAATCGGATACCGTGTCTTTGTTGTGTTGATGATTCTGTTTTGCAAGTTTTACCTGCATCGGTTGACAAGCGAGCCGGTGAAGCTGTTTTTCGGTCAATTACTGTTGCGATTGATGCGGCATTATCGGGTAAGATTGACGCGATTGTTACTGCGCCGATTCACAAGGAGTCTCTTAATCTTGCGGGTTATTGTTATCCGGGTCATACAGAAATTTTTGCCCAACGATGCGGCACGAATGATTTTGCAATGATGCTTTATTTGCCGGCGGGCAATGGAATCTGTTCTAAAGATGGAATTGCGGTAGTGCATGTTACGCTTCACACGGCAATGAGAAATATATTTGATCAAATAACGGTTGAGTCGGTATTTTCGCGGATTAGGCTTGTGGATAATTTTATGTTTGGATTAACGAATCGGCGTCCGGTTATTGGTGTTTGTTCGTTGAATCCGCATGCCGGCGAAAACGGATTGTTTGGAAACGAAGAGGCAACAGTAATTTGTCCGGCAATAAAGAAAGCGCGTGAAGTTGGAATTAATGTTTGCAATGTTGCGCCGGCTGATACGATTATGATTGATGCTAGAGATGGCAAATATAATGCTGTTGTAGCAATGTTTCATGATCAAGGTCATATTGCGTTGAAGTTATTAGGGATGCATCGGGCGGTAAATATAACATTGGGTTTACCGATCATTCGGACAAGTGTTGCGCATGGAACGGCATTTGACAAAGCGTGGAAGGGCGCCGTCGAAACCGGCAGCATGTTGGAAGCGTTCCGTACCGCAAAAAGACTTGCAGAAAATAAAACAAAAAGGTCTCAATGAACAGATACTATATAGTTGTCCCTGAAAAAGTCATTTGGTGCTATAAATTCTGGGCTTATCTGGTTGCAATTTAGAGTTATAATTTGCAATATAGTTATTGTTTTATC